>JAGQZQ010000194.1 GCA_020435415.1 Flavobacteriales bacterium | reverse complement strand
TGACTTTGCGATAAACCAAGACAATGAAATACTTAAACCCACCCATCAGTTAAACCCAGACGGGCGTGAGTGTAAGGGTGTTTTATTTGCGAATGACCTGGGCCCAATCGCAACCCCGTGATATCTGCAACGACCTTTCCGCACATGCTTGATGTGCTTATGACTTCTTGCAAGGACACAGCCCGGGGGACCAGGTTTTGCGCGGGCAGATTAAAACACGAAGGTAGGGGGGAAGCTTATTCAGGCAATGAGCGCTAACGTTTCGCGGCTAAACATTGGGCGCTATCAAGGCAAAGACCTTTTCTTAGCTCAGCCGCTGATGAAATGTACGAAACTTTCCTTTTCCTTCGGGCTGCGCCTGATGCTTAGCCGCTGTTAGGGCCGGTTGCCGTACCTGGAGCTTTAGCTCATTTGTACGATACAGGACTTTGCGATAAACCAAGACAATGAAATACTTAAACCCACCCATCAGTTAAACCCAGACGGGCGTGAGTGTAAGG
>JAGQZQ010000193.1 GCA_020435415.1 Flavobacteriales bacterium | reverse complement strand
CAGCAAATCCGCATCGCTTCCCGCCAGATGTTCCGCAATGCTTTCTTTACTTAGCACACGTTTGAGGTTGACCAGAAAATACAACAATAAACGGTACTCGGTACGGGTCAGTGTGAGATCCTCTCCGAGGACCTGCGCCTGTTGTTTGTTCGTTTGAACACTGATTTCCTGGAAATCAATCCGGGGTTCTCCTTCAAACTGTTTTCGGCGGAGCAAGGCTTTGATCCGGGCATTGAGTTCTGAAAGATGAAAGGGTTTGGTGAGGTAATCATCCGACCCGATCTCCAATCCTTCAATTTTGTCATCCAGCGAATTTTTGGCAGAAATAACGATGATCCCTGCTTTGGAATGCGCTTTTTTCAGGGCGCGTATCACATCCAGCCCACTGCCACCAGGTAAGGTAATGTCCACCAGAATACAATCGTATTCATATATTCCCGCTTTCTCCATCGCCTCATCATAGGTGGCCGCGACCTCACATAAGTACGCGTCCTGCTTCAGATATTCTTCAATGGAACTCGAC
>JAGQZQ010000192.1 GCA_020435415.1 Flavobacteriales bacterium | reverse complement strand
TAGGGCCTTCAGGACAAGCATTTAAGGAAATGACCAAGTTTGTTGCCGCGCTGTACAATGCGTACGTAAGCAGCGATAGCAGCATGTTCGAGATCAATCCGGTGTTGAAAACATCAGACAACAAGATTTTGGCTGTTGATGCTAAGGTAACGTTGGATGACAACGCACTTTACCGCCACAAGGATTACGCAGAAATGCGCGATGAGTCTGAAGAAGACCCAACAGAAGTGGAAGCTGGAAAAGTTGGTCTGAACTATGTGAAACTGGACGGAAACGTGGGTTGCATGGTAAACGGTGCCGGATTGGCCATGGCTACCATGGACATGATCAAGCTGCTCGGTTTTGAGCCTGCCAATTTCTTGGATGTGGGCGGAACGGCAGATGCGGCTCGTGTGGAGCAGGCGTTCAGAATTATTCTTCGCGACCCGAATGTGAAAGCCATTCTGGTGAACATCTTCGGTGGAATTGTGCGTTGCGATAGAGTAGCACAAGGTGTTGTAGATGCGTACAAGAACATGGGCGAGATCAATGTTCCGA
>JAGQZQ010000191.1 GCA_020435415.1 Flavobacteriales bacterium | reverse complement strand
CTCGAACATCAATACCTGTGTCGAGCATATCTACACTAATTGCCACTATTGGCATATCGTTGTGGGTGAACTGGTCAAGCAATCCTCCCTTGCCATAAACCCGTGGGTCTTCTGAAACTAAAACCTTAGCTAGTTCACCATTGTATTCAGGATAGAGTGAATCAAAAATCTGTTCAATCCTTCTTGCATGTGCTTTACTTGCACAAAAGAAAATAGTCTTTCCAGGAAGAACGCCATTCGGGTCTTTGATGCATTCCTCCATGAATTCTTTAACAATCAATGCATTTGTGCCTTTATTGGTCACCGTTTTTTCTAATTCTGTTCCCTCATAGTTGATTTCCTCAATTTCCTTTCCCTCAAGAATTAATCTTTTCTGGTCTTCCAGCGATATGGTACGTTTATTAATTCCCTCATCCTGGAATTTTGTCTGAATTTTCATTACCTGAAAATTACACAAATAAGGAGGGATATTATTTACTGCTTCCTCATAGGAATAGGCAAAAGTTGGAATACCATCTTCACAATTGAATAACTTGAACGTATTGT
>JAGQZQ010000190.1 GCA_020435415.1 Flavobacteriales bacterium | reverse complement strand
TGATTTAGAAAAATCGGTCATCAATAACGGCACAAATGCTGCCATCGTCAAGGAGTTCATGGAAGAGTGCATCAAAGACCCCAACGGGGTTCTTCCGGGCAAAACGATTTTCTTCTGCATGACTATTTCACACGCCCGCCGCGTAGAAAAAATATTCGACGCTTTGTATCCGGAGTATAGCGGAGAATTAGCCAAAGTGATGACTTCCGATGACCCAAGAGTGTACGGAAAAGGCGGATTACTCGATCAGTTTACTAACAAAAACCTGCCTCGGGTTGGCATCAGTGTGGATATGCTTGACACCGGTATTGATGTTCGGGAATTAGTCAATCTCGTTTTCGTCAAGCCGGTGTACTCCTACACCAAGTTCTGGCAGATGATTGGTAGAGGCACCCGATTACTAGAGCCACAAAAGATAAAACCCTGGTGTCCGGAAAAGGATATGTTCCTCATCATGGATTGCTGGAATAATTTTGAATATTTCAAACTGAATCCAAAGGGGAAAGAAACACCTGCTCAAATTCCTTTGCCGGTTCGATATTTTGAATTA
>JAGQZQ010000189.1 GCA_020435415.1 Flavobacteriales bacterium | reverse complement strand
ACTTTACTCCGCCGGTAATCATCCCTCCCGGCGCCTCGTTCCGCGACATGATCGCCCTCAAAGGCAAGAGCGACATCGGCGACAAGATCAACAAGCAGATCATCGCGCCGCTGGTCGACGCCAACGATCGCCTGTCGAAAAGCGATTTCCCGGACTTCAATGACCCCAACAAGCTGGGCGAAGGCCCGGCGATGGTCGAGCGCCTGTCCAACCTGGTGAGCATCTTCCAGAAGCCCGAACTCGACTTTTCGCAAAACCGTGCCGAGCACGACGACATCCTCGGCGATGCCTACGAATACCTGATGCGGCAATTCGCCCGGGAATCGGGCAAATCCAAGGGCGAGTTCTACACGCCATCCGAAGTCAGCCGCATCATCGCCAAGGTGATCGGCATCGCGCCCGACAACACCACGGCCCGCACGATCGCCTACGACCCCACCTGTGGTTCCGGTTCCTTGCTGCTCAAGGTGGCCGCCGAAGCCGGCAAGCACATCACGCTCGAAGGGCAGGAGAAGGATGTGACCACCGCCGGTCTCGCTCGCATGAACATGATCC
>JAGQZQ010000188.1 GCA_020435415.1 Flavobacteriales bacterium | reverse complement strand
CCCAAGGAAGCACTCCTTATGAATCCGGTGATCAACTTCTTTGACAAGTCAAGTGATGCGATCAGCTGGCAATGGGACTTCGGTGACAGCACCTATTCAACCTCTCAGAACCCGATACACACCTATGCCGATACCGGTTGCTATCAGGTGAAACTGTACATCGAGAACCAATACGGTTGCCGGGATACCATTCCTGAAACTGTATGTATCAAGGATATCTCCAGCATTTATATTCCCAATGCATTCTCACCCAACGGGGATACACATAACGAATACTTCACGGTGGCCCAATACAACTACTGTGAATTCGAGATGTACATCTTCGACCGCTGGGGTAACCTGATCTTCAACACCACCAATCTGCAAGGTTGGGATGGTACTGCCAATAACAGTACGGAGATTGTGCAGGAGGATGTATACGTGTGGTTGGTGAATGCGGTGGATTGTTACGGCAACCACTGGAGAAGGATCGGCCATGTAACGGTGGTACGATAGCGCCATCCATACCAACATAACCAGCCAACCTTTCTCCAATATCTGCCTCAGAAGGTATCCAGGTCTA
>JAGQZQ010000187.1 GCA_020435415.1 Flavobacteriales bacterium | reverse complement strand
AGTTGTCAAGCAACTCTAGCTGTAACCATAGTTAATCCTCCAATACTTAATGTTTCTACCATAGGAACAACGAATGCAAGTTGCAATGGTTTATTAAATGGCGGAGCAAGTGTAAGCGTAACAGGAGGTACACCAAGCTATAGCTATAGTTGGGTAGATGATGCAACTAGCACACAAGTAAGTACAAGTCAGAACTTAAGTGGCGTTGGAGCAGGAAACTATACTTTAACGGTAACAGATGCAAATGGCTGTACAGCAACAACAACGGCAAGTATTACGCAACCAGGAGTATTAACTGTGGTAACAGTAACAACAGATCCAAGTTGTAGCAATAGTAATGATGGCAGTATCGTAGTGAATGTAAGCGGGGGTACAGCACCATATACCTATAGTATGAATGGTGGAGCACAACAAGGAGGCAATAGCTTCAGTGGCTTAAGTGCAGGAATCTATACGATAGATGTAGTAGATGCAAATGGTTGTAGCGCAGTGGGCAATGCTATTTTGGTAGACCAATATAGCATGAGCTTGGCAGTACAAAGTCAAACGAATGTAAGCTGCTCAGGACAAAAT
>JAGQZQ010000186.1 GCA_020435415.1 Flavobacteriales bacterium | reverse complement strand
CTGGAGCGACAAAAGCCAAGAAGCGGACTGCTAAGAAACCTGCAGCCAAAAAGCCGGCAGCTAAAAAGCCTGCGGCTAAGAAAAAGCCGGCAGCTAAAAAAGCAACAGCTAAAAAAGCTACTGCTAAAAAAGCTACCGCTAAAAAGCCCGCCGCTAAGAAGGCAGCAGCTAAAAAGCCTGCTGTTAAAAAAGCAGCAGCTAAGAAACCGGCAGCTAAGAAGCCCGCAGCTAAGAAGACTGCAGCTAAAAAGCCGGCAGCTAAAAAAGCTCCGACTAAAAAAGCTACAGCCAAGAAAACTGCAGCCAAAAAGCCAGTCGCTAAAAAACCGGCAGCTAAAAAGGCCGCAGTCAAGAAAACTGCAGCTAAAAAACCAGCAGCCAAAAAGCCAGCAGCTAAAAAGTCTACTGCAGCCAAGAAAACTACTGCTAAAAAGACTACAGCTAAAAAGCCGGCTACCAAAAAGGTCGCTTCCAGAAAGCCGGCCAACAAAAAGACTTCCACTGCTCGGAAGCCAGCCGCTAAAAAACCAGCAGCTAAAAAGAAAACTACTGCTAGAAAGTCTACCGCTCGTAAAAAGAGCAGCTAACTTCTAG
>JAGQZQ010000185.1 GCA_020435415.1 Flavobacteriales bacterium | reverse complement strand
AGTACTGGTTCTGCCGGCACACCTTCTTGATGCCGGCATCGAAGACGATGAAGTCGTGGATCAGCTGCAGGAACCGGTGCTTCGCGCACAGCTGCAGCAGGTGGCGGTCCAGCAGGTTGGGCTCGTCGGCGAACTCGCCGGTCTCCTCGACCCACGAAAGCCAGTACTTCTCGGGAGTCTCGATGGTGGCGTAGCGCAGGCCTTCGGTGTCGTTGCCCGCCATCACCCACTGCATCGTCGAGAAGAAGGGTTGGATGAACTCCTTCTTCTGGTTGTCCAGGTTCTGGCGGATGCCTTCGGACACCGACACCGTGGAACGCTTCAACTCCAGCACGCCCAGCGCGATGCCGTTGACGTACAGCACCACGTCGGGCCGCTTGGTGCTGGCCTTCGCGCCACTGACCAGATCGCCTCCGGGCACGGTCACCTCCTCGGCCACCGCGAAGTCGTTGGCCAGCGGATCTGCCCACTTCACCAGCCACACGGTGACCGTGTTCTCTCCCGCCTCGGGCCGCACCTTCACGCCATAGCGCAGCAGGCGGTAGACGGCATGGTTGCGGTCGTAGAGGCTCTTGCTGGTGTCGTTGGCCACCTTCTGCAGCTCGAAC
>JAGQZQ010000184.1 GCA_020435415.1 Flavobacteriales bacterium | reverse complement strand
GATATGGCTTGCGGGTGGGGGCCTTTTTTGAATTATCTCAAAAAGGAACGAGGCGTCTCCGGGCTCGGACTGACCTTGTCGGAAGGCCAGGCCGAAGCTTGTCAGAAAAATGGCCTCAACGTCATAGTCAGGGATTGCCGCTACGTTCAACCCGAAGACTTCGGGCAGTTTGATGCCATCTCCTGCATCGGCGGGATGGAACATTTTTGTTCGATAGAGGAATGGCAGGCCGGCAAACAGGAAAAAGTATACCGGGATTTTTTTGAGACCATCCATAAATTGCTCCCTCCCGGCGGCCGGTTCTATATGCAAACGATGGTATTCAGCAAGAACATGATCCCGTTCGAGGAAATCGATATCAACGCCGAAGAAGGTTCAACGGCCCACGTAATGGCACTGATGATCGAGGAATTCCCCGGATCCTGGCTACCCTACGGCCCGGAAATGGTGATCAGGAATGCAGAGCCGCTTTTCAAATTGATCTCCCAGAGCAGCGGGCGGCTGGATTATATTGAGACCATCGGCCAATGGCGGAAAAAATTCAGAAAATTCAACCTGCAAAAATATTGGCTGTATGCATCGCTGATTCCCAAATACCTGACCGATAAGGAATTCAGGAAACAAGT
>JAGQZQ010000183.1 GCA_020435415.1 Flavobacteriales bacterium | reverse complement strand
ATACATTGGTAACTGTGCTTGAAATGGTAATTGGTGCAGGTTGTGTCAGGATGATGGTGACAGCCTTGGTGCAATTGTTGGCATCAGTTACCGTAACTGTGTATGCACCAGCAGTCAAACCTGTCAAATCTTCTGGGTCGTTATCTGGATCCTCTGGTCCATCGTTCGACCAGTCATACGTATAAGGCGAAACTCCACCCATTACTGTCAGGTCGATTTCACCATTTGATCCGCCGTTACATGCAAGATTTACTACAGAGAAGGCAAATGTGATCTCCGCAGGTTCAGTTACAGTTGCTGAAGTCGTTTTTGTACATCCGTTTGCATCGGTTACTGTTACCGTGTAAGTTCCGGCCTCCAGATTTACATTGTCTTGGGCTGTGTTGCCATTAGACCAGAGATAGCTATATGGTGTAGTTCCTCCGCTCACCGTCAGATCAATAGAACCATTTGCACCATCATAGCAGGTAACATTCACTACTGTAGTACTCAAATTCAAGGCTGGTGGTTCGGAAATAGTTACACACATGGTTGCAGTGCAAGTATTCGCATCGGTAACGGTTACACAGTAGTTGCCGGCTGTCAGATTACCGATATCCTGCGTGCTTGCACCGTTTGACCAGTTAT
>JAGQZQ010000182.1 GCA_020435415.1 Flavobacteriales bacterium | reverse complement strand
TTTGTTCATTTCGTTCTCCTTTCCCAAAAGGTTTTCCATTCAATAGTATGGCGCTTCCAGTACATTCTTCCCGTAGCCATGTTGATATGTAGTCTCTTACTTATCCATCCCCGGATCATACCCTGTCGATGATACCGCATCACTGCAAGTAAAGCAACGATGACGGTCATGTAGATGTAGTTCATGGTGTTTGTTTTTTAGGGTTTTTCATATTGAAATGTTCTGCCACCTCCTTCTGACGTACAAAGGGTTCTTCCTGGGGTGTCACCCCCTTGCAATTGAAATGCTCTGCCACCTAGAGCCCCAGCCACCCATCGTTTGGGTACGGTGTCACCCCCTTGCAATTGAAATGCTCTGCCACCGAATTAGCTATCAACGCGCGTATTTCATTGTGGCTCATCCCATATTCCGTTTCAAAAACTGACCAAATATTTTCAGAAGACACCCACAACTCCCCATTTTTTCTTTCCTCCATAATCACCTCGTCGTCCTTAATCCAAAAAGCTGCCGTATAGGGGTACAATTCAAAATCGTGCTTCCTAATAGCCCCTTCAAGTAGCTGTAATAGCCTTTCTTCCGGCGTTGGTTTCGGGGTCACTTCTTCTCCGATCCTGAACACCCTTCCGTCGATGG
>JAGQZQ010000181.1 GCA_020435415.1 Flavobacteriales bacterium | reverse complement strand
CAACTGTACCTGCCAACTGCACCTACCAACTGCAATTTCCCTTCATCAGAGCAAGCCTCTCTCAAATAATTGTATTACTTTTACGACATTCCAAACCAAGGCAAAAGAAGCAGATCGATGAACATTCAGCAGATCTTTCAGAACAACCGCGACTGGGTCGCCCAGAAACTCAACCTGGATAAGAACTATTTCAAGGATTTGTCGAAGGGGCAAAGTCCGGAGATCCTTTACATCGGTTGCTCCGACAGCCGCGTAACGGCGGAGGAGTTGATGGGCGTGGGTCCGGGCGACATTTTTGTGCACCGCAACATTGCCAACATGGTGCCCAATACCGATCTGAGCGCGATGTCGGTGATCAACTACGCCGTGAGTCACCTGAAGGTCAATCACGTGGTGGTGTGCGGCCATTACTACTGCGGCGGCGTGAAGGCTGCGATGCAATCGAACGATCTGGGCATTCTCAATCCCTGGCTGCGGAACATCCGCGACGTGTATCGCCTGCACAAGAAGGAGCTCGACTCCATCACCGACGACGACGCCCGTTACAACCGCCTCGTCGAGCTCAACGTGCAGGAGCAGTGCGTCAACGTACTGAAGACGGCCGATGTGCAAAAGGCCTACCGCGATCGCCAG
>JAGQZQ010000180.1 GCA_020435415.1 Flavobacteriales bacterium | reverse complement strand
TTGGTCGCTACCAACCTGGCGGTGCAGCCCAAGAACATCGACGGTCTCTTGGCGGCGGCGAAGCAGCATGACATCGACTTCTACCTCGCGACGATGGATGATCCTCAGCCCCTGGGCCTCGTCGACAGGCTAGCCGAAGCGGGAATCCTCTGCTACGGACCGAGCGCTGCGGCTTCGCGTATCGAAGCAAGCAAGTGGTTCGCAAAGGAGCTCATGCGGGACCTCGGTATCCCTACCGGGTCGGCGATGTCATTTACGGACTATGGGGCGGCGCGTGAGCACGTCGAGTCCTTGCGCGACAAACCAGTGGTCGTCAAAGCCGATGGCCTTGCTGCCGGCAAAGGGGTGATCATCTGCAGCGGCACCGAAGATGCTCTCGAAGCACTGGACATCATCATGCGACGTCGCGATTTCGGATCGGCGGGGGATCGGGTCATCGTCGAAGAGCGGCTTGAGGGCTGGGAGGCGAGTGCACACGCTTTCTGCGACGGACGTACTGCCCGGCTCATGCCCTTCGCGACCGACTACAAACGTGCCGGCGATGGCGACATTGGTCTCAACACCGGCGGTATGGGCGCCTATAGCCCGAGCAATCGGGTCAACGAAAACCTGGCCGCTGAGATCGAGGAGACCGTCATA
>JAGQZQ010000179.1 GCA_020435415.1 Flavobacteriales bacterium | reverse complement strand
ATCGACACCCTGTCGCTGGAGGCCGCTTCGCTGGAGTCCGAGGTGGCCGATCTGCAGGCCAAGGTCAGCGACCTCACCGCCAAGGTCCAGGCAATGGCCGTTCGCCGCTTCACCGGTGCCGAGCCTGGCACGTCGCCCCTGCTCAACGGGTTCGACAGCCCGGAGGAGCAGATGCAGGTGTCCGCCTTCTCGGACATCATCAACGCCTCGTCCACGGCCGAGTTCGACGAGTACGACGCGCTCAGCCGCGACCTGGAGGACAAGCAGGAGGCGCTCACCCGCACCCAGGCCGAAGCCGAGCGGGCGAAGGCCAACGCCGCCGCATTGCGCGACGCCGCCGAGGCCGAAGTGCAGCACCTGAAGGAAGTCGAGGCCCAGCGTCTGCAGGACGAAGCCGTCCGCAAGGCACTCGAGGCCGAGGAGCGCGCCCGAGCGGCGAAGGCCGCCGAAGAAGCGGCGGCTGCTGCGGCGGCCACGTCGCAGCCGGAAGAGCCCACGAACAACGCCGACGGCGGGGCCAGCGCGCCCCAGACCACTGCACCGTCCAGCGGGGGGAGCGGTGGGCAGACCGGTGGCGGCGGGTCAGGCGGCCGGCCCGGCGGTGCGGGCGGCAACGACTATGGCGGGGTGGACTGGGTGTGCCCCA
>JAGQZQ010000178.1 GCA_020435415.1 Flavobacteriales bacterium | reverse complement strand
CGGTTGATGTGCGAGTTCACCGTGTGATCGTAACCATCGTATTGATACCCCCAAACCATATCCAGCAGCGCATGGCGATTGTAGGTTTTGCCGGGATTTTTAGCGAACAGCGAGAGTAAATCGAATTCTTTCGCGGTCAGCTCGACTATTTGACCGGCTACGGTCACTTTTCGGCGATCGAGATCGATGCTTAACTCCGCGAAATCCAGTTGGGTGCGTTCGCCGTCCGCAACCATTTGTTTTTTATCGGCTTCGATGCGTCTGAAAATCGCTTTCACCCGTGCGATAAATTCGCGAATCCCGAATGGTTTGGTGATGTAATCATCCGCACCCACTTCCAGCCCGAGCACTTTGTCCAATTCTTCCGTGCGGGCGGTGAGCATCAGAATAGGGGTAAATTTGTTGTGATCACGAATGCCTTTGCACACCTCCAGCCCGCCAAGTTTTGGCAGCATTAAGTCCAGAATAATCAATGCGTAATCGTTTTCCAGCGCTTTTTGCAATCCGGCTTGCCCGTCGTATGCGCAGTGCAGATCGTAACCCAAATCTTTCAGGTGAATTTCGATCACGCTGGCGATGTTGGGATCATCTTCGATAATTAAAATTCGTTTCGAATTTTCCATAGTTTTCTTTTTGGTAAATATTTATTAATTC
>JAGQZQ010000177.1 GCA_020435415.1 Flavobacteriales bacterium | reverse complement strand
GGTACGAACGAGGACTTGTAACGAATAGCCCGTTGCCACAATCAGGCATTACAATTTAGTCACACTTTGACCGGCACACGCCCGAATTCTCTAAAAAAACAAGTGTAAAAAAAAAATGGATGGTACCACCGATAACTCCAGATAGCAATCGGGAGCGTCTTACTACCCAATACTCACTACCCGCTACCCGCTACCAATCACTTATACATCACTTCCTTCACTACCTGGATGACCTTGGCCGGGCTGGGCAGGTAGGCTTCCACGAGGTTGGGAGCGTAGTGCATGGAAGTATCGGCGCCATTGACGCGGCGAACCGGAGCATCCAGGTAATCGAACGCATCTTTCTGAAGCTGGTAGGCGATCTCGGAAGATACTGAGCCGTAGGGCCAGGATTCATCCACCACCACGATGCGGTTGGTCTTCTTCACTGACTCTACGATGGTATGAATATCCAGCGGGCGGATGGTGCGCAGGTCGATCACCTCGGCAGACACACCGTCTTTGGCCAGTTCATCGGCAGCACCGAGAGCCACCTTCATCATCTTATTATAGGAGACGATGGTGACATCGCTTCCTTCCCGCTTCACATCAGCCTTACCGATGGGGATGTAGTATTCTTCTTCCGGCACTTCACCGCTGTCTGAATACATGAGTTC
>JAGQZQ010000176.1 GCA_020435415.1 Flavobacteriales bacterium | reverse complement strand
CACGTGGCGGTACGTGAAAAACACCCTACCAGAATTCCGGAACGCTTCCCTGCTTTGCAGTGTCCGGGCCGCGAACCACACGACCGGCACGCTACGCATGTGCCAAGAAGGCAGGAACGGGGCGAAAAACCGGAATTGGGCGGGCGCTGGGTGGAGCCTGCAAGTCCGGGGCAAGCGCGGCCTGGGCGGGCAGCCACGCTGTTGCTGCTCCGGCCGGGGGAGATCGCTTCGTCGCCAAGCTCCTCGCGATGACGGTGGAGGGGGCCCCGGACCGCCCTGCCCACTACCCACTGCCCACTGCCCACTGCCTACTGCCTACTGCCCACTGCCTACTGCCCACTGCCTACTGCCTACTGCCTACTGCCTACTGCGCACTGCCTACTGCAAACTGCAAACTGCCCGCTGACTGCTGACACCTAAACACTGATCGCTTCCATGAGAAAGTCCGCCAAGAAGACCGTGGCCGTTGTGGAATGCACGCCCATTGAACGGATGGGCTTGGAGATCATGCTCAATAGCTGGCCCCGGGGGCGCCTGCTGTTCAGCGCCCGGGACGGGCTGGAGTACGAGGCCCTGTGTGCGGAGCACGGTGTGCCAGAGCTGGTGGTGATGGAGCTGGACCTGCCCAACCGCGACGGCTGGGAGCTGCTGGAGTGGATGAAG
>JAGQZQ010000175.1 GCA_020435415.1 Flavobacteriales bacterium | reverse complement strand
GTCATGAAACCGGTGCAGAAGGCAAGGTGATCGGCATCGACTTTACACCAGCCATGATCAGAAAGGCCAGGGAGAATGCCGAAAAACTGGGCTTCCACAATGTCGAATTCCGCGAAGGTGATATCGAAGCCATGCCGGTCTCCGATAACGTGGCCGATGTGGTGGTGAGCAACTGTGTGCTCAACCTGGTGCCCGATAAACAACAGGTGGTGAAAGAGATCTTCCGGGTGCTGAAACCCGGCGGACATTTCAGTATATCTGACATTGTACTATTGGGTGAACTGCCGGAAGCGCTGAGACAGGACGCCGAGATGTATGCCGGATGTGTATCCGGTGCCATCCAGAAAAAAGACTACCTGCGCTTCATAGAAGAAGCGGGATTTGCAGGCATCACCATCCAGAAAGAAAAGGTCATCGACATTCCGGATGATATCCTTTCCAACTACCTGGATGCCGAGGGAATAGCCTCCTTCAAAAGTGGTGCATACGGCATCTTCAGCATCACGGTCTATGCCGAAAAACCCGGTGGAACGGACAAGACTCCGGCCATCGACCTGAGTGACATGCAGGCGAAGAAGCCCTGCTGCGAACCCGGTTGCTGCGATTAAGATGGGACGGTTTGAAAGATACCTGAGCCTGTGGGTGGCGCTGTGCATCGCCGCAGG
>JAGQZQ010000174.1 GCA_020435415.1 Flavobacteriales bacterium | reverse complement strand
GTAGAGGTCGCCCTTGGCCTGGAAGCCGGGGGGCAGGCTGCGGCGCACCTCGTCCATGAAGCCGGCGACGTCGGCCTCGTCCTTGCCGGGGAACTTGTGGATCAGGGAGCAGATCAGCCAAGGCGTGGTGGCGTTGAGGCGGTTGATCAGGTCCTGGCCGCTGGTGGTGCGGTAGATGGCCTCGTCCACGCCGAGGAAGACCTTCTCGATCTGTTCGTCCAGCTCGGAGCGGTCGGTGATGATCAGGAGGCGGGCGTCGGGGTTGTGCTCGCGCAGCCACTTGGCCAGCCAGACCATGGTCAGGCTCTTGCCGCTGCCCTGGGTGTGCCAGATGATGCCGCCCTCACGCTCGCGGATACGCCCCTGCGCGGCGCGCACGCCGAAGTACTGGTTGTGGCGGCAGACCTTCTTGACACCGGCGTCGAAGACCAGGAAGTCGTGGATGATCTCGAGGAAGCGGACCTTGGCGCAGAGCTGGATCAGGTGGCGGTCGAGCAGGTTGGCGATGCTGCCGTCGTCGCCCTCTTCCTTCCAGGTCAGGTAGTATTTCTCGGGCGTCTCGACGACGGCGTAGCGCAGCCCCTCGGTGTCGTTGCCGGCCATGATAAGCTGGACGGTGGCGAAGAACGGGCGGATGAAGGTCCGCTTCTGGTTGTCCAGGTTCTGGCGGATGCCTTCGCTGACCGAGACAGTGGAGCGCTTCAGCTCCAGCACGGCCAGGGCGATGCCGTTGACGTAGAGGACCACATCGGGC
>JAGQZQ010000173.1 GCA_020435415.1 Flavobacteriales bacterium | reverse complement strand
ATTTATTTCGAAGCAAACAATCGGTATCCAATGATTTTCTTATGCGTCATGCAATAGTTTTTTTCTATTGCATGATTTGGGTTTATCTTTATTCCTCCGACCAGCAATATGAATGGGTCAAGAAATAAATTAATCATATGCCATTAGCTTTTAATTGCCTGATCATAGACGGTGATAAAGAATCAGCGCAAGCACTGATGACCTTTTTGGAAAGGGACTACGAAGAGATCCGGAAGATATTCTGGGCAAAAAATCTCCAGGAAGCGTTGAAGTATGCCGATGAGATCACCCCGGAAGTTGTCTTCCTTGATATTGATCTGGCCGATGGTGAGGCCTTTGACTTTCTAAGACATTACCGTAACAATACCTTTGAGGTGATCTTTACCACGGCCAAAGAAAGTCATGCGCTCACCTCTATTAAGTTTGCTGCGCTTGACTATCTGCTCAAACCAATTAAGGTGGAAGCCCTGATCAATGCCATGGATGCAGCCATTGGCGCAGTGAAATTGAAAAATCACTATAAAAGGGTGGAGGTGCTCTTACAATCCACCACCGGTACCCAACACATTGTGCTGCCACAAAAAGATGAATTCCAGGTTGTCCTGCTGAAAGACATTGTCCTTTGTGAGGCCGGGGAATCCTTTACCACCTTTTATCTGGCGGATAACCGGATTCTTGTGGTGCCCAAAGATATCAGGGAGTACCGCTCACTGCTGGAGGACGATGGCTTTTTTCAGGTACACCTGTCATTTCTGGTGAATGATGACCACGTGGTGCGGATCGTAAAGGAAGATGGTGATTTCGTGTTAATGAGCAACCATATGAAGGTGCCGATTGCCAAATCCAAGAAAGATGAGGTGTTGTTAAGGTATGGCCTTGAACACTAACAGGAAAAACAGGGAGAATCCTAAAACTCGTCTACCGCAATGACTTTGAATGGTACGGTCAGAACCTCGCGGTAATCCTCAGCGGCTTCAAGCATCGCTTCATCATCCTCTTCGTAATACCAGTTAACGGTTACGTTTTTTCCTTCCTGATGCAGTTGCTCCAGGGGTTTGAAGATGTCCAGGATCATCTTGAAGGAATTCGAATTGATATACTCGAGGCGAAGGTTTAACAGGGTTTTGTCCGCGGGATTCTCCGCATAAGCTTTGACCCATTCGGTGAGTGGCGCGAAAAACTCATATGCCGCTTCAGGAATTGACCTTCCACTTAACTCAA
>JAGQZQ010000172.1 GCA_020435415.1 Flavobacteriales bacterium | reverse complement strand
CGATACGGACGAATACAACGTTTGGAAGGAAATCGGCTACTGGCGCGACCTGATGGAGATCAAGATGAATGTGGATGAAAATCCGGTTTCAGCCAGGATCGTAAAGAGTAGTCACGGCGAAATGGAATTGTCGGTTAATGGCAAAACCTACGCTTGCGAGCTGCGATCGATGGAAGAAAACATCCTCGAGATGAGTGTAGACGGAGACGGCCTGGAATTTTTTATTTCAAGGGATAAGATGGGCCGGGGCTTCGTAAGCCTGAACGGACATATTTTTACAGTGGTCCGTTATGATGTCCTCCCGAAAGAAGATTACCTCGGAACCCATGAGATGGGTGGCAGCAATGGCGGGATCGTCTCACCCATGCCCGGCAAGGTGATCAAGATCAATGTGAAAGACGGCGCCGAAGTGAAAAAAGGTGATATCCTGATGGTGGTGGAAGCAATGAAGATGGAAAACAATATCCTAAGTCCGAAAGACGGAAAGATAGAAAAAGTTAACGTAAAAACCGGCGAGATGGTGGATGGTAGCCGGGAGCTGGTTGTGATGGGAGAATAATCTTCCAGACAGTTTCAAACTGTCTGGGGCGATGGGCGCTTACAAACCGTCAGGGGCGGAGTCAAGATACTCCAATATTTTGAAATAAGTGATTCTCGAAGAGGGTGTCCAGACAATTTCTATTATTTCAGGTTATACTTTTCTTTTACCTCTTTCATCACCTGCTCATGCGGGATGGTTTCTCCGTGGTCTGCTTCCTCGAGGCCCTGCTCAATTGATCTTTTCTCCACTTCGCTTAATTTGCTCCACCAGTCCTCCTTATTCTTCCCTTTAAGAATCATCTCCACCACATCCAATAGATCGGATTCGCCCGTTTCGATGATGAGCTTTACCAGTTCAGGTTTTTTCTGCTGAATATCCATCACAGTTTATTTATTACAAAGATAACATATTGAGAAAACGAACTTAAAGGGTATCTATTTCTTCACCACCTTCACCGATTCAAGCACCTTCCCGTTCATTCCGGTAACCTGCAACAGATAGGTACCTTTCTCCAAATTCCGGATATCCATTTGAAGTAAATTTCCCTGCTGACAGATCTTTTGCTGGAATACCTTTTTCCCGGAGATGGTAAACACAGAAACTGTCGATTGATCCCAGTTTTGACCCTTGCCAAGCTGAATGAATATTTGATCAGTTGCCGGATTGGGAAAGACTGTGATGTTTTCTGTTGGCTCATCTGTTTCTGAAACATTAGTTATGATGTTGATTTCATCCCTCAATACTTTCCAGATATGCACATCTCTTTCAAGTACAGAATCGTTTGTAAAGCTGGTTCCGTAAACAAGACAGCCATCATCATCTGTAGCTATAAT
>JAGQZQ010000171.1 GCA_020435415.1 Flavobacteriales bacterium | reverse complement strand
TGGAAGCAAAGCCGGTCTCAACTGCCCTTTTGACCTCATTTCCACTAACACAATCGGCTCCCAGACCATGCTCACGAATGACTTCAAGTATCCGTGGATTGGAGTTTGCCTTGAATGCATAATGTACATGATAACCCAGCGGATCCGTTACAGCCTTCATGGCCTTCAACGTCTCCCGAAGTACCTCCAGGTTATAAAAGAAAAAAGGTGTACGCTGTTCCCTGAACTGCGCGATATGTTGTTGCAGTGACACGGCTTCAGACTTGCTCTGCACGGATGTCGTCGAATATGACATTGAGGGCATTGAGGGTTTTGTTTTTATCGGATGTATTGACCAGGATAGAGATATTGTTTTTACTTCCACCATAGGAGATCATACGTACTGCCACATCTTCCAACGCGTTGAACACGTTTCTGACAACACCTGTCCGGTCCATAATGAGGTCGCCGACGATACACACAATCGTTTTATCTTCTTCCACTTCCACAAAGGAGAATGACTCCAGTTCCTTCACGATCTCTTTCACGTGCCTGGTATTGTCGATCGTCAGGGAGACGGCCACCTCAGAGGTGGTGATCATATCAATCGGGGTCTTATAGCGTTCAAACACCTCAAAGACCTTACGCAGAAAACCATAGGCCAAAAGCATACGACCTGATTTCACCTTGATGGCCGTGATACCATCCTTTGCTGCAACCGCTTTGATAGCAGCCGCTCCGGTCTCATTACTGATCGTGGTACCTTTGGCTGCCGGATCCATGGTATTGAGCAATTTCACCGGTATATTCTTGTCTTTCGCCGGACGAACACTCAAAGGGTGCAGGATCTTCGCACCGAAATAGGCCAGCTCGGCAGCCTCTTCAAATGACATTTGGGCAATGGGGAAAGTATCCTCTACGATTCGCGGATCGTTGTTGTGCATGCCGTCGATATCCGTCCATATCTGAATCTCCTCAGCATCACCGGCAGCCCCGATCAGGGAAGCCGTGTAGTCACTTCCACCACGCTTCAGGTTATCAATTTCTCCGAAAGCATCGCGACAAATATATCCCTGGGTGATAAATAAGTTCTTTCCGGGGTATTTGGCCAGGGTCCTGGCCAGGTGTTCGGAAATGTAAGGCATATCCGGCTCTTCATTTTCATCGATCCGCATAAAATCCAGGGCCGGGAGCAATGCCGAATCCACGCTTTGTTCTTCAAGGTAGTAATGAAACAGCGCGGTAGACATCAACTCACCCTGAGCCAGCACTGCGCGCTCCTCAAAAAGTGTAAAGCTATCTTCTGTGAATGCAAGCAGGTATTTGAAATGTTCATCAATGAGCTGACGGCCTTTTTGGATGGCACCTTCAGCGCTGTAAAGGGATTGGATGAATTCCTCGTAATGCTTTTTAAGCACAGCGATCTTTTCTCTGGCCTGCACTTTTTCCTTCTTGTACAGGCATTCAGCGATTTCTACCAATGCATTCGTCGTACCCGACAAGGCGGATAGTACCACAATGCGCACATCATCTCCTGTGATGATGCGAGCTACTTCATGCATGCGTTCAGGCTTGCCTACGGAAGTTCCGCCAAATTTCAGTACCCTCATAACGATGGATCAAAGACTGGTTTACAACAGTTAAAACGGCCGCAAAGATACTAAATATAGTAGTTAGTAGATAGTCGTTGG
>JAGQZQ010000170.1 GCA_020435415.1 Flavobacteriales bacterium | reverse complement strand
GTGACCCCTCCCATTATCTCTGCTATTTTAACGACGGTAGTTGCCTTCTCTACTTTTTTCTTTCTGGAAGGTAGAATAGGAGACTTTTTCTCCCAGGTATCTACTGTGGTCATTATCACTTTATCGGTATCTCTTTTAGAGGCATTAATTATCCTTCCTGCCCATATTGCCCATTCAAATGCGATGAAAAAAGGGGGCAAACGTTTTCTGATAAATCGCTTTGGTGACTGGTTTATGGATTTTTTGAGAGACCGTCTTTACGCCCCATCCATGCGATTTTTTATGGCTAATAAGTTTTTAGCTTTTTCTATACCTGTTGCATTGATGATCATTGGTATAGGTGCTATTGCCGGTGGCCTGGTGCGAGTCACTTTTTTCCCTTCGATCGCCAGTGACCGGGTGCAAATTACCTTAAATATGCCTCAAGGTACCAGTGAGGTCATTACCGATTCGATCATTAGTGAAATTGAAGCGGCAACCTGGGAGGTAAATGATGAATTTACGGCCAGACAACATGGGAATAAACAAGTAGTGGAGAACACCATTCGACGTATCGGACCGGGTACTTCAACCGCTACATTGGAAATTAACCTGTTACCCGGAGAAGAACGAGACTTTCCTTCGGACGATATCGCCAATTCGATTGAAGAAAAAGTGGGGCCGATATACGGTATAGAAAGTATTGAATATGGGTCCGGATCCAACTTCGGAGGAAAGCCGGTGTCCGTTTCCCTTACCGGAAATAATATCAGTGACTTGAAGGGAGCCAAAGAAATGCTGGTACAGAAGCTTTCGGCAATGCCTCAATTGAAAGATATTTCTGATAATGATCCAGAGGGTATCAAGGAGGTAGAAATTAAACTTAAAGACAATGCCCATTTGCTAGGTCTCACACATAGTGATATTATGTCTCAGGTGAGGAGTGGTTTTTTTGGGGCCCCTGTGCAACGATTTCAACGAGGGCGAGATGAAATCAGAGTATGGGTCCGGTACGACCGGGGAACGCGTTCTTCGTTGAAAAATCTTGATGACATGTGGATTGTCACCCCCACTCAGGATCGGGTTCCACTCTCGGAAATCGCCTACTATGATATAGAAAGAGGAGATGTGGCTATCAATCACCTGGATGGAAAAAGAGAGATCCGGGTCGAAGCAAATATGAAGAACAGGAATGAAAGTGCCACGGATATGCTGGCCGGCATCCGGGAAAATGTCATGCCGGGAATTTTAGCACGTTATCCGACAGTCACACCACTCTATGAGGGGCAAAATCGTGAAGCCGGCAAATTGACCAGTTCTGTACGCTTTGTATTGCCTGCGATACTATTTGCCATTTTTGCATTGATCGCCTTTACCTTCAGAAGTTATAGCCAGCCACTGATGCTATTTATCATGGTACCATTTAGCTTAATTGGTGTGGCTTTTGGTCATTGGGTACATGGATTTCCCATAAACATGTTGTCCTGGTTGGGGATCATTGCCCTGATCGGAATCATGGTAAATGATGGGTTGGTTCTTATTGAAAAATTTAATTCCTATCTCAAAGAAGGTTTGAAATTTGAGGACGCATTGTACCAGGCAGGAAGATCAAGATTTAGGGCCATTTTTCTTACTTCCATGACAACCATTGCGGGATTGGCTCCATTAATTTTTGAAACAAGCCGGCAGGCACAATTTCTAATTCCTATGGCGATCTCCATTGCTTATGGTATTGCCGTGGCAACGCTGCTCACTTTGTACATGCTACCACTGTTGTTGTATATAAATAACAGTTACCGGGTCACCAGGAAATGGCTATTTACCGGAGTGAGACCCAACCGGGA
Organism: Flavobacteriales bacterium; assembly: GCA_020435415.1. Classification (NCBI taxonomy): domain Bacteria; kingdom Pseudomonadati; phylum Bacteroidota; class Flavobacteriia; order Flavobacteriales; species Flavobacteriales bacterium. The sequence continues at coordinate 89 of JAGQZQ010000170.1, read as the reverse complement.
AGAAATTGAAAATGCAATTATCGAGTTGGAAGCTGATAAAAAAGACATGGCTGATGCGCAGGCGCGCCATGATTCTATTTAGATCATCC
>JAGQZQ010000169.1 GCA_020435415.1 Flavobacteriales bacterium | reverse complement strand
GTAGGCCATTTCCGGCTCACGACCCTGAAGCTTTTTGGAGTATAACTTGTAATATTTGATGGCATCATCGAACTTATAATTGAGATGATAAGCCCGTGCGAGGTAATAGGTGGCATCTATAAAATCTACTTTGCCATGTGCTTTGACAAGCAAATCAAGTGCTGCCTTTCGGGTAATTCCTTTTTTCGCATCAGTTGGGATCTGAAGGTAGCAAACGCCTAAAGAAAATTGATAGTGATTATTGTCAGGTTCCGCATCCAGCAACTCCTTAAAGAGCGGTGCGGCAGCCCGATAATTCTCCGTGAGGATGTAATTATCGGCTTGGCGTTCCAGCTTTTTCAGGTTATGTTCATCATCCTGAGCAAAAAGTTGGACACCAAATAACAGGAGAACGAACAGAATTCTCCCGGTCACCATGCGTTGTGTGGTTAACATGGGCATAATTACGCACTGGTTATAAAAGAGTTTCGTTTATGTGCGTTAATCACACGTCGATAAAAACTGGACGTTTGTTGAAAAGTGGGGAGCTTAGTTCGGGTCAGTTTAGCGGAATCCTAAGCTAGGACCAGATATCGGCCTTACGCAGGTTGAGCTGATCTCCGAAAAAACGCTTGGCAAGTTTCTCAAATGCCTGGGTAAAGTCAGAGACAAAAAACTGTCGGACTGGACGTTTGTTTGAAGGGTTTATAAGCTGAAGAGCTTCCAGTTTTGAACGTACGGCAAACGCGGTAATGGAAGCGGAATCAATGATATCCGCTTCCCTGGGCAAAATAGATCGTATGTCCTTTATAATCAATGGATAATGGGTGCATCCGAGAATGAGCGCACCAATTCCGGTAAATTTGGCTTGGTTGAGGTAAGCGCTAAGAATCGCCTGGCGAACATTCTGGTTCATGAAAGATTCTTCGATCATCGGTACCAGCATAGGGGTAGCAGCGGAAACCACTTTTAACTTACTATTGAGCTTCTTAAGCTTTTTCTCATAAATGCCTGATCCAATGGTGCCTTTTGTAGCTATGATGCCGATTTTCTGGTTTTGATGGTGTTTTGATGCATGTTGTACGACGGGATCGATAACATCAAAAACCGGGATATGATCAGGAGTCAGCTTCCGTACATTTTTATAGGCATGGGCGGATGCAGTATTGCACGCAACTACAATAGCCTTACATCCCTTTCCCAATAGGTAGCGTGTGATTTCCTCTGCGTAATGCCGTATTGCAACAGGAGACTTGTCGCCATACGGAAGATGGGCTGTGTCTCCGAAGTATATAAGGTTTTCCTGTGGGAGTTGTTTTACTATTGCCTTGGCGACCGTCAAGCCGCCCATACCGGAGTCAAAAATTCCTATTGGAGCCGTCGCCCCTTTCACTTGCGGATCGGACTAGGGGATGTTTAATTTCTTCTTGACCAACGGAAGGACGTCGATGCCGCCTTCAAAATACAATACATTACCAGCACTGGTGTCCAGGATGTATGTGAAACTTCCCTCTTTAGCCACTTCCGATATAGCTTTCTGAATCGAATCAAGTAAAGGTTGTTGAACCTTTTGGGACATTTCCATATATGAATCCTGTGCCGTGCCTTCAAACTCCTGAATGCGGTTTCCAAGATCGCGGATTTCTTTTTCCTTTGCCATTTTGATGGCGTCTGAAAGAAGGGGGGCTTTTTTCTGATAATCCTCCAGTTTGCTCTGATATTCAATCTGCATGGTCTTCAATTCATCTTCCAGCTCCTTGTAATGATCCTTGAGTTTCTGATCGGCAACCTTTGCTTCAGGCATCAGGGTCAACAATTTCTGGGTGTCCAGATGACCAATTTTTTGAGTTGGGTTTTGGGCGGATGCGCTTCCAAATGAAACAACACAGAGCATCCAGAACAACAATTTTAATCTTCTCATAACATGTTTTTGTGAAAAATC
>JAGQZQ010000168.1 GCA_020435415.1 Flavobacteriales bacterium | reverse complement strand
TGGCTTTCAATATGTCCAATAAATGATAAGGGAACCCTCTTGGCTTCAAAAATACTATGAGCCAGGTGCCTGTTTTCGCTGCTTGAGAAATCCAGATCGAAAGATGTCAGCAAGTTATGTATGTCGTAGAAATCACGGGCCCTGGGTTTGGAGGTCATGCTCAGCACAATTTCCTTGTATGCCGGAAGTTGCTGGCACAGGGCCCTGAGTTTTTCAAGGGCCAGCATTTCCGGCGAGTAAACATACACCGTGGCTCCTTCAATATCGCGTGGCCGTTTCTTGCCAACATACTCGTATTTGCTGATGTCAACCGTAAACTTGGTCGAGTTGTTCTTGCCCACAACCAGTGCATTTCTTCTTATATCGTCAAGGGAGTCAAACTGGGTGTAGTTCTCCATGGTGGATAGTTTAAACTCGAGCAGATATCCACCCCAAAAATCTTTTACTTCATCCTTAACCGTATGAGGTCTCTCCTCAAACTTCACATCAAAGGCCTTTAAACCCACTTTTTCAAATTCCTGGTTCAGCAGATGATCGGATTGATTCCGTATTCGGTTCAGTTCTTCAGCGGTAAAATCCGATGCAATGGAGAAATCGATATCAAGAGATCCCCGGTTGGATAATTCATAGGCAAGATCAATGGCATTACCTCCCTTCAATACCAATATGCCCACCAGCAATTCATCAGCAACCAGCGCCCTGACTACCAACCTTTTTATTTCATCTAACTGAGGTCTTGCCATACTTCATTAAAGGATCTATTTACCAATATAGATACTATATTTATTGTGACATGCAAGCGTGGAAATTTGCAACCCGTGCCAAACTGGCAATCTTGCTTCACTCTTTGTTTAATGTGTCAAAATGTAACTGATGTCTTTCCAGATAGGACAGATTGTATTGGCTTAACCGTTTAATCTTTTCAGATCCTGTGACTCCGATCTTATGGTAGGCATTTGATTCAATACGTTCGGATAGAATGATCCTTCCTGAATTCTCAAAACTGATAAGATGCCTGTCAAACAGCGCATCATAGGTAGGTGATAATAAGATGCCGTTGTGAACATCCAGGCGCTCATTGTCATTAGCAGAAGACCAGGGAACAATGTGGGACGCAATCAAAATATCCAATTTATCAAATCCCGTTACTGCACATTGATATTCCCACCGGTGGATGATTCTTTTTCGATAAGCGCCCTGACCCACACGTGAAGTTACGAGTCCCCTCCGCTCAGTCTCATTTGGCAGCTGGATATCGTATAAGGCCGAAGGATCGGAAACGAGTGGAAGTGAATGGAAAGCATCTGGATTAACGGGAATGGATGCTCCAATTTTCTTAAAAAAGAATTTGATCCCCATGCGACGTTTACCCTTGGTATCATGTGTTTCAAAATAATCAGCATCAAAACACTCAACTTCTGCAATGAACCTGACAAGGCCTTTCTGCACACTTTCAAAAAGGAATACCCTCTTTCCATTCAGGAGATGATCCCGTAAAGCCAGATTCCCTTTTGTGAATTTCATATCTCCTTCCTGGCCTTCGCCTGTGTAACTGTAGATGTTCGGATTGTCCCACCCATCCTTATAACCATGCTGATGACCAGAACTTCCGGAAAAAATAAAAATATAGGGATAGCTGGCAGAAGGAGCAATGCCGCTTTGCCAGTTGCCGCCAAAGATGGCATGAATGTCGGAACGCCGGTTATATATCCGGCCAGGTATGAAAGGAAGTTTTTTCAAGGGTAAGAAAACACATAAATATAGGCAAAAATCAGTGTCCGATTAGGGGCAGCGTCCAAACAAGCAGGAACCAGGCTTTACCTGCCGTCTGCTATCCGAAACATTTTGCTATTGGTCCGGGAAGCCTTTCGGGGAATGGCGTATGTATGGCCGCAAGTTCTTTGTGATAACTCAGCTCCACGAATGAATGAGGTCCCCGCTCACTTCGTTCGCTTCCGGGATTTTCCTTTGGCAGACTTACAATGGCAGGGTTTTCCTTGTACCTCAA
>JAGQZQ010000167.1 GCA_020435415.1 Flavobacteriales bacterium | reverse complement strand
CGTGGAGGGAAGTGGGGTGAGGTTAACCGCGATGAATATGTCGACCGGCTTTCTCAGGAACATGGTGTTGTGAAGGCAACAGCAGAACGGATATCCCTCACAAAGGAAGGAGACATTGTGTACGTGCTTCCGGTTCACTCCTGCATGACTGCAGATCTTATGCGATCATATTCAGACCTGACCGGTCATGTGATTCCGGCGGGAACCTATTAGTGAATGGTTAGTTGATAACCTTTACTTCCACCCGGCGGTTCTTAGCGCGATTCTCCGGTGTGTCATTTGGTTTGGCCGGCTTGGATTCTCCAAGACCAATCACGACAAGGCGTTTGATATCCACCCCATTTCTGACGAAGTAGTCTGCTACAGCCTGAGCCCTTGTCTTAGATAGGGTCATGTTGTAACCGTCGCTGCCTACATTGTCTGTATGGCCGGAAATCTCCACTTTCATGTCAGGGTGACTGGTGAGGATTTCACGAATGTGTTTGACCTTTTCAACGGATTGCACGTTTAGCCTTCCAATGTTATATTCAAAATAGAGTACTTCCCAGGACAATGGTGCCTCCGGTTCGGACTTTTCCGGTTTAACGTCTGCAGGAAGATTGTTCGCCATGGTATCCTTACCATCCTTAGGCTCAATCTTGTCTGTCTTCGGTTTGTTGGATGTATTGTTCGCGTTAGTGCCGGGATTACCTGAATTATCAGGATCGGACGTGCCAGGCTCAACCAGATTTTCTCCATCCGCAATTTCTTCTTCTGTGAATTCCGCATCCACCTCATCCTCGCTGATCACAATACGATAAAGGTCAAGACCACCATAACCGTTTTCACGCACTGAAGCGAAATAGGCATGGGTATTCTTCCGGTTGATCACATAGTAAATGTTGTCGGCAGCTGTATTGATTGGGTATCCCAGGTTTTCGGCTCCTCCCCAGGTCCCGTCATTTTGAATCACTGACTTAAAGATGTCCATTCCCCCCATGCTTTTATGGCCCTTGGAGGAAAAATAAAGGGTCTTGCCGTCCGGATGAATGAAGGGGCTGTCGTCATCAAATTCCGTATTCACACCTGGTCCCAGGTTTTCTGCTTTTCCCCAGAAGCCGTCCGGTTGCATTCTTGAAACATAGATATCCAAACCGCCATGTCCGCCGGGACGATCACTGGTAAAGTAAAGTGATTGACCATCTTCAGTAAGCGAAGCATGAGATTCGTAGTCGAATGAATTGATATTTGCACTCAGACGTTCAGGTGTTGTCCAGGCTTCACCATAACGCTTGCTTTGAAAAATATTTCCATCCTCGCCTTCTGCCTTGTATATAAACAGGGTGTTACCATCGGGAGAAAGGCTGATGCTTGCTTCATGGTTATCCGTATTGATCATGTCACTGATGGTAGCAGGTGTACTCCATGCTCTCCCTACCCTGTGTGAAATATAAATATCTTCATAGTACTGCCCTTCAGCTGTGATATGTTCGCCGGTGCTTCCCTGGCGGGTGGAAGTAAAGATCAGCGTAGTTTCGTCCGCGGATATCACCGGTGCATAGTCGTTATATGCGCTGTTGATCCGAGCACCGAGGTTGGTAATGAACACGGGCAGGGGATTGGCCATTAATTCCCGGGCGTTGGTGCATTGTTCCAGGCGGTGATCGACTTCCGCCACCAGTTCGGGGTCTGTTTTCATGATCATTTCCCTGAACATAGAAAAATAATATTCAGCACTGTCAATGGAATGTAGGAAATGAAAAGCTTCCGCCAGGTAGAAGTAAGCATCTACCGGAGCCTTCCGTTCTTTATAGTGCCCGGTTTTATAGTCATGGGTGGTATTGTTGAGCGCCTTGCTGAAGTAGGTCAGTGACTTTTCCTGATCGATCGGGAAGTTGAAAGAATACGAGTTGAACAAGCATACCCCTATTTTAAAGGCCAGGTTGGCATTGGTGGTATCCTTATTATAAAGCTTCATAAACAGAGGCAAAGCCGCTTCATAATTTCCTCCTCCGATTAAATCCTCTGCGTCCTGAAAAGTCTTTTTGAAATCAACCTGATCGGTTGTTTGAGCACCTGCCA
>JAGQZQ010000166.1 GCA_020435415.1 Flavobacteriales bacterium | reverse complement strand
TGCATTTCTACCGGAACTTCCGGGTCATCCAGAATTATGATCAGCTTGCTGATTCCAATTGGGTCATCAGCCGGCAGGAATTTTTTTATGATGCACGTGATGGCAGAAAAACCCTCATCGGTCATACCATCGCCGTACATAGCCGTCATGAGATTGAACCAGCTTATCCGCCGCGTTTCTTTAGCAATGAGCTGCGCCGTATTGAAGATGACGCCTATGACAGAGACACCTTGTTCTGGAACTCAACCCGACCGGTGACACTCAAACCTGCTGAAAAGGTTTTTATCCATGTGCAGGATAGCATTCGCCTCTACCATAACAGCGAACCGTATCTGCGTGAGCAGGACAGCATCGCTAACCGGATCACCTTCTGGGATGTGGCCGTCAATGGGGTCGGTTACCGAAATCGCAGCAAGGGTACAAGTATTTTCGTCATGTCCCTGTTGCAGTCTGTACGTCCGTTCAGTGTTGGCGGTTATCACCATGCCCTGGGGGGAAGTTATGAAAAGGAGTGGTCGAAAGCGCAAAAGATAGATACACGCGGGGAGGTCGATTATGGTTTTGCGAATAACATTGTGAAAGGATTTGGACGCGTTGCGTATTTATATCGTCCCAAACAATTCGCCAGACTTTATGTGAAGGGTGGCGACACCTATTCAATGATCAACAGCTATGAGTCGGTCGCAGCGACTTTTAGCAGAAGCAACTACGTGCACAAACGCTTTTACGGTGTAGGTCATGAAATAGAATTGGTGAACGGATTGTTCCTGGATGTAAGTACGGAGTACGCGCAGCGGAAGCCCATTACCGACCTTAAGCTGGCGCAATGGTCGCAAGACCTTTTCGGTGACAGCCTTAATAATCCGCAGAATTTTACGCCCTATTCCGAAGTCCTCCTTGAGGTGAAAGTGGATTTTACACCCGCACAACAATATTTCACCGAGCCTTATAAAAAGATCATCGTGGGGTCAAAGTACCCGACATTTTCTCTTCATTATAAAAAGGGTGTGAATAAACTGATGAATAGCGATGTTGACTATGACTTCCTTCAGTTGAGTATGACCGACGAAATGAAGCTCGGTACCATGGGGGAATCCAAGATTGCCATCTTCACCGGAAAGTTTTTGCGATCGTACGATATACGGCTGGTGGATCAGAAGTTTTTCCGGGGCTCCGATTACTTCTTTTACTCTAATCCGCTCAAGTCATTCCAGCTTCTCGGTCCTACCCTCTCTACCCGGAAGTCGTTTGTTCAGGCACATTACATCCATCACTTCAACGGGTCCATCTTAAATAAAATCCCCCTGCTAAAGCGATTGCATATGACTTCCGTTGGTGGTGCAAGCTTACTTATGATAGATGATGTTTCCACATTAAGCGGTGAGATGTTCCGCCATGGCGAGGCTTATGTAGGTTTGGAAAAAGAATTCGTGCTGTGGAGGCAGTTGATGAAAGTCGGTGCCTACTATGTTGCGGCAGATAGCAACCACTCAAAAATGGATAGCACCTTCAAATTCGGTATTGATTTCTTCAATTCGTTTACGAATGAATGGAGTTATTGATGGGCAGGTGGTAGATAGTAGGCAGTAGGCAGTTGGCAGTGGTGTAACCGCATGGCATGGGTTTGTTTACCGCGACATTTAGCTCACCGTATATTTTTTGCTTTTGTAGGTGTCAGGTGTGGTTGTGCAGGGCAGTGCAACGGGTAGACTGAATTTGATCTTGTTCACTTGCTGACTGGATGCGGATTCGTTCAGGCCACCCTCTACCTTGAATATTCCGGCGACTTTCAGTCCACCTCCTCCTTCAGAACCGGCCATTTCTTCTGCGGATACAAGAATCTCAAAATCCAGATTCTGTACATACCGCCACCCATCCGCACGAAGAAGTTTCTCTCCATTCTTTCCGATCTCTACCTTTTCAGGATTTACGATGACGCCTTTGTCTTTTAGTGCTTCACCGGATTCGATGATCGCCTCGCTGATCGCAGTGATCGTACTCTTGATATAGTCTTTCAGGTCCATGATTTGCGCGTTTTAACTTATCCCAAACTATGCAATAGAAAATTCTCTATTGCATAGCGATTAAGAAAATCAACCTTTTCGGCCCGTACTTCGTGC
>JAGQZQ010000165.1 GCA_020435415.1 Flavobacteriales bacterium | reverse complement strand
CTATAAGGATAAAGGGAAGTGCGTACCAGAATCCAAATAAGACGGTGAGTACCACGCCCCCGATCAATGTGATAGCGATTAAGGCAAAACGCAGATATATATTAATTGTGTACATAGCTTGCTAGTTGTGCAGCGCAAAGGTAATACATTCGAGCTTGCTCATACAACACAAACTTTTGACTGATGCAGTTTAAAAAGTTGTACATTATATTTCAAAATCTTTACAGGCATGAAATTTACTTACCTCTTTCCGTTGCTTGCTTTAGTATTGGGAATTTTGTCCTACTCAGCCATTGACCTGGATCGAAGCCTCACCAACATTTCCCAACAGAACGACACAAAGCACTATCTCTATGTGGCAACACCTGGTATTCGAGATTATCTTGGTTATGGTGGTCATGGCCTTCTCGTATTTGACATGGATCAAAACCACCGTTTTGTAAAGCGAATTCCGACAAAGGGTTTGCATGCAGATGGCACTCCCTCAAATGTAAAGGGCATAGAAGTAAGTATACCTCTAAACAGTGTCTTCATCAGTACACTGGAGGGTTTGCAGCGCATTGATCTGGCTTCGGAAAAGATCGTTTGGGAGAAACCCTTCGAAGGAGGCTGTGATCGTATGTCGATTTCGCCGGATGGCAAAACCATGTATCTGCCCTCCTTGGAGAAGGATTTTTGGAATGTGGTCAATTGTGAAGATGGAGAAATCATAACCAAAATCAAAGTGTTTACCCGGGCTCACAACACCATCTACGGGCCTTCGGGATCCAGGGTGTATATGGGAGATATTGGAACTCCATTCGTAAATGTTGCTGACACCAAAACCCATACGCTCACAGGGCAGATTGGTCCTTTTAGTGGGGGAATCCGGCCCTTCACCATCAACAGTGATGAAAGTTTGATCTTTGTCAATGTCAACGATTTGCTTGGTTTTGAGGTGGGAGATCTAAACACCGGTAAGAAATTAGCCAGCATCAAAGTCTTGGGCTGGGATAAAGGCCCTGTTCGTCGACATGGCAACCCCAGTCATGGTATAGGCCTGACACCAGATGAAAACGAAATTTGGATCAGTGATGGTCACAATATGCGGGTGCATGTTTTCAGTGCAAAACCCCCTTACCAACAGTTGACGACCATTCCCGTCCAGGATATGCCCGGGTGGATCACGATCAGCCTGGATGGAAAATATGTCTATCCTTCCAGTGGCGAGGTAATTGATGCCAAAACCCGTGAAGTGGTTACACTTTTAAAGGATGAATTCAATAATTACGTCTCGAGTGAGAAAATGGTGGAAATCCATATTCGAAATGGAAAGGTGATTGAGGCTGGTGATCAATTTGCCATCGGACGAGTTAAGTAACAATGAAGTGCGTATTAATTTTAGAAAAATTAAACTGTTTGCGCACACAGTTATACATCTGATTATTATCTGAAGTCATAAATAGCTGTATTTTTGCCAGCTCCAATACAGAAAAGAATCAAACATGGACGCTCTTAAATACCAACTGCGCTCGATTGAAAAAATTCCCGTTCGAATCTGGGAAAATTCAAAAGAGGCCTCAAAACATGTAGCCCGGTCAATTGCCCTGGCGGTTAGACAAAAACAACAGGAAGGCGAACAGATTGTTTTGGGTTTGGCCACTGGAAGTACTCCCATCGAACTCTATCGCGAACTGATCAGAATTCACAAAGAAGAAAACCTTAGTTTTTCGAATGTGGTGACATTCAACCTCGATGAATATTATCCCATGCAGCCAGACGACGCTCGAAGTTATGTCCGGTTTATGCATGACCAATTATTCAAGCATATCGATATCGATCCTAAGAACATCCACATTCCTGATGGAACCGCGCCAATGGATGATCTGGAAGCCTTCTGCGCCGATTACGAAGAGAAGATTGACGCAGCTGGAGGAATTGACATCCAAATATTGGGAATCGGAAGAACCGGTCATATCGGCTTTAACGAACCGGGATCTTTTGAGGGATCGGTGACCCGGCTGGTAAAATTAGACAACATCACCCGACGTGATGCTATCAAAGACTTCATTGAAGTCGATAAGGTGCCATACCGGGCGATCACCATGGGTATTGCCAGCATTTTTAAAGCTAAAATGATCTATTTACTTGCTTTTGGAATGCATAAAGC
>JAGQZQ010000164.1 GCA_020435415.1 Flavobacteriales bacterium | reverse complement strand
CCTTCGCTTTGTGATAGACCTTCAGTTTTTCAAAGTCGAACATGAGGGTTAGATCAGATTTTTGACAAATCTGGAGATTCCAGGTGGAGAAAAGGGGATAAAGTGATGTAGGAAGTTGCGGAGGTGACTTTCGGAATTCTTTTACCCTTAATGTCAGCATACAGTTTGAGCCTGCCTGCCATCGCACAGGCCAAGGCGTCGGCAGGCAGGCATACAGCATACAGGGCCAAAAACAGCAAGAGCATACGGTGAATCGGAGGTTCTGTATGCTCCACACTGTATGCTCTTGCTGTTTTTGTAGCCCGTAGGGGAATCGAACCCCTGTTTCCAGGATGAAAACCTGGCGTCCTAACCCCTAGACGAACGGGCCATTTTATTTGAAGATTAGCTGATGGGCTAATTTGAAAATGGTCAAAAATATGGTAGGCAAGCTACCTGAATATCTAAAAGAACACTTCATTTATTTTACAAGGATGAAAAACCTTGCGTTCTAACCCCTACTGTGTCCGCCGTAGCAGAAGCGAAGGAGGAGACGAACGGGCCATTTTATTTGAAGATTAGCCGATGGGCTAATTTGAAAATGGTCAAAACATTATAAAGAACGGCCTTCGCGGCATCAAAACAGTGGGCTTCACCACCATTGCTTTACGCTATAATGGCGGGCTTCGCCCGCCGTAGCTCTACGCCATAATAGCGGGCTTCGCCCGCCGCAGCTTTACGCGAAGGCGGGCAAATATAGAAACTTTCTGATTTCTATACAAAAGCATAACACTTGATTTTATCACCTTTTGTTATTTCCTTCGTATCACCTTTTCGAGCCGTTACGTGATGAAATCTTCTCGCTACCTATCAATCGGACTACTGCTGTTGCTGTACGTCTCTTCGTACGCGACGTTTTCCATCGTTGCGGTTGACCCCCTTACAGGTCAGGTAGGCAGCGCCGGTGCATCATGTTCAGATGGCAGCGGATGTGGCGGATGCGGTGGGGTGGTCGTGATCAATGGCATTGTTCCCGGTGTTGGAGCAATCAATGCTCAAGGTGTCACCTGCTTCCCAGATCTTAATCTGCAGAATGGCATGAACTGGATGAGGGCCGGACATACACCGTCGCAGATCATCTCTGATTTGACTGCCCATGACAAATGCTTTCAGGGTGGCGTTAGCCAACGCCAGTATGGAATTGTTGGCTTTGATGATAACGATAACCCCGTGGTGGCTACCTATACCGGTTCCGGTTGTGCGGGCTATGCCAGTCAGCGAATCGGATATAACTACAGTATTCAGGGGAGTAATCTGTTAGGTAAGGAGGTTCTTGACAGCATGGCAGCCCGTTTCGAACGTGAGACCGGCAGCCTGGCGTGTAAGCTCATGGCTGCGCTTCAGGCAGCAAAGGTGGTGGGAGCAGATACGCGATGTGCGGCAGCCGGTGTATCCAGCTTGTCGTCATACCTAAGGGTGGCGGAGTCGGATGATGAATCCCCGAACTTTTTCATTAACCTGGTCGTGTCCGGCACCCCGGAAGGGGTTGATCCGATCGATGAGCTGCAGTCCCTGTTTGACCAGTCATACAGTTGTACCGTTCCTGTTGGTATAACGCAAATCAAGGGAAAGTCCTTTCTTATTTATCCGAATCCCGCCTCGGACATTTTTCATATCCGTTCCGGATCAACCATCCGTGAAGTTATGATTTATGATATGCTGGGGAATCAGGTGGTTGCAGAAGCGCCGGCCAGCCCCGTCTATTCATGGGACGTACAGCAAATGCCCGATGGTATGTATATGGTTCGTGTTCGTACGGATGCAGGATGGTCGCTGGACCGGCTTATTGTTAGCAGGTGATTTGCCCTTATCCGCACAGATTAACCAGGAAACAAGCTAAAAGTGGCAGTCAACCTGCAACCGGTATTCAAGCATGTTTGCAGGACTGTTGTCTTTCGTCTTATAGGTAAGATCTCCCTGCACTTTTAGTTTATGTCCTACAATGTACCTGGATAGTCCGAGGGTATACTGCTCAAATGGTGAAGCAACCTGCACATCCGGCTTGATTCCGGTAAACCTGCCCGCCACCTCCCAGTTGCATCTGAAAATATATCCTGCCTGAACATTTATGCCGCTGCCGATGTAAAGCTTGTCTCCTGTGGTTGTTCCACTTGCATGCTTTGCGATAGGGGTCCGGGTAGACTTGTTAGCA
>JAGQZQ010000163.1 GCA_020435415.1 Flavobacteriales bacterium | reverse complement strand
GATTACCTGTTCTTTACGGGAGACCTGGTGAACAATTTTGGCCGGGAAACGGACGGATGGTTTGATGTTTTAAGGCAGCTGGAGGCGAAGAATGGCATGATGTCCATTTTGGGTAATCATGACTACGGTGATTATAGTCAATGGGACAAACCGGAACATAAGGAAGAAAATTTTCTTGAAGTGCAGGAAGCCAACCGGGAGATCGGGTTTGACCTTCTGATGAACGAACACCGGATTTTGGAAAGGAACGGACAACGAATAGCCGTGATCGGGGTGGAGAACTGGGGCAAGCCTCCGTTTCATCAGTATGGTGATCTGACAAAAGCAGCCGAAGGTTTGGATGATGATATACCATTCAGAATATTATTGTCACACGATCCTTCTCACTGGGATATGCAGGTGCTCGGAAAAATAAGCATCGATCTAACACTAAGTGGCCATACCCACGGTGCGCAGTTTGGCGTGGAGGCTGGGAGTTTCAAGTGGAGTCCGGTCCAGTACAAATATCCCAGGTGGGCGGGATTGTATAAGGAAGGGAATCAATACCTGTACGTGAATCGCGGATTTGGCTTTCTTGGATTTCCCGGCAGGGTGGGTATGCCGCCGGAGATCACCGTGATTGAATTGCGCAACACAGTATAAGAAATACGGTTCAAGCCACCCCGAAAATTTTTCTGCAAAGCAAACCCCTCCGTGTAACTCTGTGCAACCTCCGTGGTTCTCTGAGTTTAAACCAAAACACATTACCCTGTAAAAAAGCGCAACACAGAGGTCATTGAGAAGCACAAAGATCATAGAGACTAGTTCTTATATACTACCTCCGTGAAACTCTGTGCAACCTCCGTGGTTCTCTGTGTTTAAAACAAACACATTACACTGTAAAAAAGTGCAACACAGAGGGCGCTGAGAACACTCAAAGGAAACTGGGTCATCTAATCAAAAAGAATCCCTGTGAAAGTTTATTACAGCACATTCCAAAACGTATAAAAACAAAAAAACCGGAGGGGATGCCTCCGGTTTTTTTGTGGGAAAAGGTGCTGAACATTGACTAACTATTGATGTTGATTCGCTTTTCCAGGTCTTCGATATAAGCCCTGAAACGCTTGTCTGTATCCATCAGGTTATTCACTGTCCGGCAGGCATGCAACACGGTGGCGTGATCTTTTCCGCCGCAATGCATACCGATATTAGCAAGAGAAGCTTTGGTCAGGTTCTTTGCAAAGTACATGGCAATCTGTCTTGCCTGAACCACCTCACGCTTTCTTGTTTTTGATTTCATCAACTCGATCGGAAGATCGAAATAATCACAGACTACTTTTTGAATGTAGTCGATGGATACTTCCCTGGCTGTATTCTTCACGAACTTGTCGATCATTTGTTTCGCCAGTTCGAGTGTGATGTTCTTTTTGTTAAGAGAAGCCTGGGCCAGGAGGGAAATAAACGCACCTTCCAATTCACGGATATTGGTGGAGATGGAGTAGGCGAGGTATTCCGCAACGTCACCTGGCAGGTCTACACCTTCAGTGTACATCTTCTTTTCAAGGATCGCTATGCGTGTTTCAAGATCCGGTGGTTGCAGGTCTGCTGCGAGCCCCCATTTGAATCTTGACAACAGGCGTTGTTCCATTCCCTGCATTTCAACCGGAGCCTTGTCGGCGGTCAGGATAATCTGCTTACCATTCTGGTGAAGGTGGTTAAAGATGTGGAAGAATACGTCCTGTGTTTTTTCCTTGCCGGCAAAAAACTGAACGTCATCAATGATCAATACATCCATCATTTGATAGAAATGTACGAAGTCATTCTGACTGTTGTTTTTTACTGCATCAATAAACTGATGACAGAATTTTTCCGACGACACATAAAGGACAGTCTTGTTTTGGAAATTGTCCTTGATGCGAATTCCAATGGCTTGTGCCAAATGGGTTTTTCCCAGCCCGACACCACCATAAATAAGGAGTGGATTGAATGCTGTACCGCCTGGTTTGTTTGCCACGGCAAACCCTGCAGACCTTGCCAATCGGTTGCAATCTCCTTCAACAAAATTCTCAAATGAATAGTGCGGGTTAAGCTGTGAATCTACATTTACTTTTTGCAGCCCGGGTATGATAAACGGGTTGCGGATGGTTTTACTGCCGATGTCAACCGGAAAGTCCACCGGGGCATTCCTTAAGGCTGCCTTGTTGGTGGTTGGGATGTTTACCGTGTAGGGTTTGGATTGACTGGTGGTGTTATCCATAATAATAGAATACTCCAATCGTCCTTCGGTTCCCAGTTCTTTTTTAATGGTCTTTTTGAGGAGGGAAACATAATGTTCTTCCAACCATTCATAGAAAAACTGACTGG
>JAGQZQ010000162.1 GCA_020435415.1 Flavobacteriales bacterium | reverse complement strand
GGAGGAGGAGTGCTGCCACACATAGTGGTATTCGAACATGTGGCCGCTGATCATGTAAAACAACGTGGCCACGATGCCGATCACTGAAAGGGCGTGTGCAAGGAACGACCATTGTCCAAGCTTCTCCCACGACTGGAATTCTGAATTCTTTAAGCGTAATGAAGTAGCGCGGAAATAGGCAATGGACGCCAGGAGGGCTGCGCAAAATGCGAGGAACACGAAGGATTTTCCGATTGTTCCGGGAAGGAGATGTTCTCCGTGATATACCATTTCTTCCATAACCTACCTGCCTTCAGGGGAGGCAAATATAAGTCCCCGCGCAGCAACCGTCAAGGGGAAGTTTTAAGCAGGTGTTGAAACCGCCTCGAATTCCTGCATTTCCCCGGGTTTTCCATCATTGTATTTGGATGGACATTTCATCAGTAATTTGGAAGCCATAAATACCTCTCCCTGCATTTTACCGATGACCACAACCTGCTCTGAACGCTCAAAATCCTGGGGTTTGGCACCACTGAAATCCACTTGTCTCTCTTCTCCATCTTTATCCACCAGATAAAAGGAGAAAAGATTGGGATTGACCTCCGGTTCATAGATCAATTCCTTTTGCTTATTCAGCTGTCCAACGACGGTCACCCGGGAATTGGGGTGGGAAATGGCTTCTTCAAAAGTGACATAAGTGCTTGCATCCACCATGGTACTGATAATGGCGCCGATCGCAACTGCGATAACAATGATGCCGATGATATGGGTTCTTTTCATGATCAGGAAGATTGTTTCTCCAGTTTGGAAATCTTTTTGTCTAAACGCCACATGTATATGGCCAGCCCAAGGAAGATCAGGCAAAGCACGATCACCACGATGTAGATTTTCCCGGATGCCCTTAGCCCGTCTGCCATCTCTACATCTCCACCCATGGATTGTGCAAACAAAACAAATGGTGAGATCAATGCCAATATCAGGCTGAGTATCTTTTTAATCATGATTCAAAATTATGAAGTTTTCTCACACGGATGCGAAGATTGGCAATCCATACCGACACCAGAATCCAACCGATGATGGCAGGGTAAAATACCATGCGCATGTTGTTGTCCAGGTCATAAGTGTTGAAGCCCGGATTACCTCCTTTGCCGGGATGAAGCGAATCCACATTTCCGGTTTTAGGGAGGATCACAATGAACACGACCATCATGGTATAAGCAAATATATTGTAAACAGCCGCTATGCGAGCCCGTTTATCCGAGTCATCGATGGCGTTGCGCAATACCGCATATGCAGCATAAGAAAGCATAGTGATCGCGGCTCCGTTCAGTTGAGGGTCCGATGTCCACCAGGTGCCCCAGGTGTATTTGGCCCATACCATTCCGGTTACCAGCCCGAGAACACCCAGCATCATACCGGTATAAGCAAATTCCGATGCCATGATGTCACGCTTTTTCAACGGTTGGGAAAGCACCATGATGCTTCCGATCAGAGAGATGGTCATCATGCACATCATGGCAAACCACATCGTCACATGAAAATAAAGGTTGCGAATGGTCTCGTGAAGAATGGGAAGCCTGGGTACCTCACCCAGAAAACCTTGTACAATGGTATAGGTTACCAGTATCACGCCAAGCCATTTCCACCAGTGTCTTTTCATCAAACTTTTTTCATGATTGTTACTCTTTCCAAAGGTAAGGAAATAAGAGATAGGATAGGGTGATGATGATCATGTTCAGGAGCACAAGTACCCCGGAAAAACCAATGTAATCGCCTACCGGTTTTCCCATCAATGCAAAATGGGAAGCCTTGATCAGGGTGATGAGTAAAGGCATCAGCAACGGAAAGCTCAGGATCGCCATCAGTGCAGGGTTCCTTCCGGCTCTGGCGGCAATGGCGGAAACCAGGGTGATCACCCCTGCCAGTCCGCTGCTTCCCGGGATCAATATCAACAGGAAAGCCCATTTGTCTTCAACCGGATTGCCCAATAATATGGTCATCAGGACATAGTTTGCCAATGAAACCAACACCAGCAGTACCATGTTGTATATCGTCTTTGAAAGGATCACAGCCTGAGGTCTGACAAGGACATAGTAGTATAACTGCAGTCCCGGACTTTCCTGCAGAAAGCTACGTGCACCTGCGTTCACGGCACCAAACAGGACCAGCACCCAGAACAATGCATTCCACGTGGTGGCATCATCCAGGAAACGGAAGGACAAGTAGCAAACGAACACCGTACACAGCACATAAAGCAAGAGTCCGGCGGTGGCATAACGCTGCCTCCATTCGGTTTTCATTTCCTTGGCCAACAACCATTGGATCTCCTTAAACATGCGCCAAAGATAGTGGATAGTAGTTAGTACTGAGTAGTTAGTAGTTAACGCGTTGACCACTTAGGCAGCCAAAGCATGTTTTAAGTGATTGACAGGTCTATTATTCTGGCAATTGATCATTTGTAGTGCTGCTACGGCAGCT
>JAGQZQ010000161.1 GCA_020435415.1 Flavobacteriales bacterium | reverse complement strand
AGTCCATCGCATACTCAGATAAAAACGTAAAGATTTGTGCTTCCCACGCGGGATTGACACTCGGTGAAGATGGCGCCACTCATCAGATCCTTGAAGACATCGGTTTGATGAAAATGTTACCGGGCATGACCGTGATCAATCCGTGTGACTTCAATCAAACAAAAGCCGCCACCCTGGCCATAGCCGAACACCATGGTCCGGTATACCTGCGATTCGGTCGCCCGAAAGTCGCAAACTTCACCCCTGCCGACCAAACCTTTGAGATTGGCAAAGCCGTGATGCTCAATGAGGGTGCAGACGTAACGATCATTGCCACGGGTCACCTGGTATGGCCGGCCTTGCAGGCGTGTGCTCAACTGGAATCCGAAGGGATCAGTGCGGAGGTCATTAACATCCACACCATTAAACCTTTGGATGAAAAAGCCGTCATAACTTCAGCGAAGAAGACCGGATGTGTGGTAACAGCCGAAGAACATCAAATGGCGGGCGGACTTGGCGAAAGCGTTGCACATGTATTAGGAACGCAGAATCCCGCCCCTCTGGAAATGGTTGCTGTGAAAGACAGCTTCGGCGAGAGTGGCACACCGGAAGAGCTGATGAAGAAATACGGCCTTGACGTTCCGGACATTGTGGCTGCGGCAAAAAAGGTCATCTCCAGGAAATCTTCGCGTTGATCCTCCGCTGTTGATTGGCGGAGCCGTATATTGGCATACTGCATGCAGACAGTCGACGATAAAGAGATCATTGCATTATACCTCCTGCCCGGTGATCAGGAACGCGCCATGCGTCTGCTCATTGACAAATACCAACGGAGGTTGTATCATCATATCCGGCACATGGTGACAGACCATGACGAAACAGATGACATCCTTCAGGAAGTCTTTATCAAAGTCTGGAATGGATTGGCTACCTTCCGTCAGGAAGCCCAGCTGTTTACCTGGCTATACCGCATCGCAACCAACGAATGCCTCTCCCACCTTCGTAAGCGGAAATACCAGCATGTGCCGGTAGAAGAAGTGAGTTACCAGTTATCCGGAAATGATGATGCTTCAGCGGCAGCCCAAAGTGGTGAACAAATTCAACAGAAACTGCAGGCAGCTCTGACGCAACTTCCGGAAAAACAACGTCTGGTATTTCAAATGAAATATTTTGATGAGATGACGTACGAAGACATGTCGGAAATACTGGGTACTTCGGTGGGTGCACTCAAAGCTTCGTATCATCATGCGGTTAAAAAGATTGAACTTTTTTTAACCAATGATTAAACTATTTTAGTCAATCCACATCTTACCTACAAATGAGACCACATCAACATAAGCACGAAGACGCACCAGGAGAACTGGAAAAAATGGCGCCTACCCTATTCGGTTTAAAGGAACATCATAGTTCCTTTGAAGTGGATGATGCATATTTCGATGGCCTGCCCGACCGAGTCATGGAGCGGATCCGAAATCAGCGTACGGTTCCTATGTGGAGGAAGAACAGTTTTCGTATTTCGATGGGGATTGCAGCGGGTCTGGCATTGCTGGCCGCTATTGTTAGTCTGATGAAGTCCGGAGTACCGGAAGAAACGTCCGGCCAGGATATGATTGCGACCGTGGAAGAAACGTATACCCCGGTGGTTGAGGACCTTTTACCCACCACCCCCGTATATGAGCTGGATGTTGTAGATGCATTGAATGACTCCGATGAAACCACATGGCTGGCAAATGCAGAAGTAGATACAGAGAGCATCGAGACCTCGGAAGATGATGAACAGATCATTGCTTATCTCGTAAGCAATGACATTGGCATATTTGAGATTGTTGATGAACTAAAAACCGTAGACCTATGAGAATGGAGGTAAAGTCCACGGGTAATGCCCTGTGGTTAACATTGATTACCTCCCTCCTGTTCTTTCTGCCTTTGATCAGCATGGCGCAACAGGAAGAAGAAGGGTTATCTCCTGAAGAAAAGGAAGCGCAGCGCTTCGAGCGCATTGAGGCCAAAAAGATCGGCTTCCTCACTTCCAGACTGGAACTTACCCCGGAGGAAGCACAGAAGTTCTGGCCCATATACAATCAATATGAAGCCGAGATGAAGGCCATTTATGAGAAACGAATATCCGCTCACAATCAGCCAAAGGATAATTTTGATTCCATGACTGACAAGGAAGTGGAGAAGCTGGTGGATGATGAGATCGCCCTGAACCAGGAGATGCTTGACGTTAAAAAGAAGTATCATAGTCAGTTCAAGAGCATCCTGCCCATTAAGAAAGTAGCCAAACTATACCACTCCGAAGATATGTTCAAACGGATGTTGCTTCGTGAGATCGGCGGGAGAGGAGGCCCGGGCCATGGTCCCGGGGATCATCACGATCATGAAAGAGGCCGGGGGGGACATCACCCCGAGCGGGAATAATTATTTCCCACTCACTTGATGTACGCCGACCCTGAGTTCAGGGCCGGCGTTTTTTTTGTGTATGCCGGAAGG
>JAGQZQ010000160.1 GCA_020435415.1 Flavobacteriales bacterium | reverse complement strand
CGACGGTTCGGTGGTTAGGCGAAGGTTGCACCTTCGTCAGTCTATCTCGTAGCTTTAAGCTACTTTATTCATCTTAATTCAAAATGCTATTAGTTGATATTTGGTAAATTAGGTATCCACAAAACTCGTTTTTTTGAACCACATAGGCACATAGCACACAGTAGGTAACACATAGTGAAATCAAGTAATTCCATGCGAAAACCCTATGTGACCTATGTGCCTATGCAAATTGGTCAACGGGCTAGACATTAGATATGGATAGTGCGCGTTGAGAAATTAAGGTAAGGTGTATAACAATGACTGATGGCGGAGGTGGAATGATGACACTATCTCATACCATTAACCAATTTCCAATGTCTATTATCTTATGTCTTATATCTAAATGTCTAATGTCTATTATCTCCTTCTCCTAATTACCACTCTTCAACACCACACCGCCATGGAATCCAGGCCCCTGGCCGATGTTTCTTCCGGTCAGTGCATAGGAGAATGCCACGTACGCACCGAGTCGTTCGAATATGGGCTTGTATGCAGTGACTCCAACCTTGTGATAGTCCACCCCCAGTTGCTTGAAGGTAGAAGGTGTGGGCGTACCCCGGTAATCCAGTCCGCCAAATGAATACTGATACTCATACCATGCATCCCAGTAAAATGAGGCACCCGCCTGGCCGAACTTTAGCGCCGCACCCATCGCATCCGGCGTGGGATCACTTTTCGGGTTGAAAGCGGCCTGAAACGTCCCAAACCATTTGTCTGTGGAGTAATGCACCACCGGTCTGAAATCCCACATTTTTGTCAGCTGTCCAATCGCATTGAGTCCTTCGGTCTGATAAGGCGCAAGTGGTGCTGAATAGCCTGCAGCAAAGCTCAGTGAGAAGTTGCCTGCTCCTATTGAGCGTTCAAGCAATTTCATTTTAACAAACACACTGCCGTCCTGAACAGACATCACATCATTGATCGAGATATATGGTACCGCTAGGTATACATCCAATTGATCCAGCAGGCCCATGGCCACAAACAGGTTTCCATAAAATATATTTCTGGAGACTCCTACTTTGTCCCTTCCCGCAAAGTAGTTCCCTTCCAACTGGGCGCCACCACCCAATACAACTTCCGTTTTTCCCTTGCCCTTATAAAAGCCGTCCACCCTGCCCTGGGAAAAGGTGTGGGATGTGAATAGAAGGAGGACGTATAAAAAGAGTTTTTTTGAATGCCGCATTTACAAATATATCAATGCACGGCAATTTCTGCTTGCTCAACCCGGATATTCCCTTTCTCAAATGATACGAGAAACTCATCTCCTCCTACTTCAACGATTGCTGTAAAATCCACGGTATAGGCTTTATCTCCCACAGGGAACCATGTTTTTTTTCTCTTGTTGATGCAGATGAACAGTCCGGTTTCGCCGCCAATTGCACAAAACTGTCTGAAATCACCATCGAATATACCGATGCCGAGTTCATTGCTCAATGCGTTGAAAACCTTCTCAATATTATTCACCGGAACACCGATCTCCGATATCTCAAACATACGGCCCGGATCAAACGTTCTTCCTGCGGGATATTTCAGATTGCGCCTCGATATGAACTCAACAATGTTCTTATCGGCATCATAAAAATACATGGCCCTTGCATTCCAGGAATCAAAGGGCTGAATCTCTCTGCCTTCATCATCAAGGATCTCCACCCTTTCCTTAAGCCATTCCAGGGCCTTTTCTTCCTTTGATGATGGGATATTGATCGCGAAATGATACGGATGTGCGGATTCAGAGGTCACCAACGTAAGGATGGATTCCCCGATAGCAAAAGAGACTTCCCGTCCGGTCCTGCGCAAAACTTCAAGCTCCAGAACATTTGAGTAAAACCACCGCTGTGTACCCGGATGGCGTGTATACAATTTCAACTCTTTGATCCGCATCATTGTAAACTTGCTTTAAAGATAACCAACGTCGTTGTATATCTTATCCATATCTTGTCGTTTGTCCACGTCCCTTGGTGATTTGAGGTTTGACCGACGTAAATGACATTGAGCTTTTACATTCCGGGATAAAAAAAGTGCTGCCCCTTGAACCGCCTGTTGCAATTTTTCAAGGGAATTATGCTTGCTTATTTGAACAAAACACGTACTTTTGCGCTCTCCAATTAAACTGATGTGGTCATGAACCTGTTGAATAAAATAGAGAACCAAGCGAACCCAAGAGCAGAATTGCCTGAGTTCGGTCCCGGTGACACCCTTATCGTACACTACAAGATCCGCGAGGGTAACAAAGAAAGGGTACAGCAATACCAGGGTGTGGTACTGCAACGCAAAGGTCATGGTGCCATGGAAAGCTTCACCGTACGGAAAATGTCCGGCAGTGTTGGTGTGGAACGTATCTTCCCTGTAGCCTCTCCTTTTATTGAAAAGATTGAGGTAACGAAACATGGTAAGGTGAGACGTGCCCGCTTGTTTTATTTACGCGAGCGGACGGGGAAA
>JAGQZQ010000159.1 GCA_020435415.1 Flavobacteriales bacterium | reverse complement strand
TACTCAGGGAAGTAAACAACTTGGGATTCATTCTTTCTCCTTCTGGAGCCCGGACACTCCGTAGCCTCTATTTTGCACAAAAGACAGATTGTTCAACCAAAAACGACCGGGTCAGATTGAACCGATAAAAAAAAGCCCGCATCGAAGGATGCGGGCTTTTTCCCGGAGGATCAGGGGATCAGAGTTCCTTTAGTCCCATGTCCTTCAGTTTGTCTTCGTAGGATTTGGGAGTAACATCTGCTGCTCCTTTTACCCCGCTGGGACTTTCTGAAGAGCTGGACGGCGCCGATGCGCTGGATGGCGATGCGCCTCCCGCTGAAGGAGCGGCATACTGAGCTCCAGGGTTCTCATCGTCATGATGGGAACCGCCTTCGTCTCCGCCGCCCGGCAGACTGGCAAATGACATTTCGGCGTCATCACGCACAGTAGAACGACGACGTTTGAAGGTCGCAAATGCGGCATCGGCGAAGCCTCGAGAAATTCCATGCAGGAATTCGTTGAGAACATTTGCCATTCCCTTCATCATGTACTGCTTTCTTTTGCTGGTGGCCATATCCACGTCCAGCAACAGACCCGGCTGCAGATGGTGGGGGTTGATTTCGTAAGTGAACTTGTGGAATTGGTTTTCCAGGATGTTCAGTCGCTCATCCACCACAACCCGCTCGATGGGGTTTTGATAGCCATACATGTCTTGAAGCTTTTCCTTCAGATAGCGAATCTTGCCAGCTGTATTGCGAGCTTCTACGGTGTAGGTACGGTTATTCTTTTCTACAAA
Organism: Flavobacteriales bacterium; assembly: GCA_020435415.1. Classification (NCBI taxonomy): domain Bacteria; kingdom Pseudomonadati; phylum Bacteroidota; class Flavobacteriia; order Flavobacteriales; species Flavobacteriales bacterium. The sequence goes on along the minus strand of JAGQZQ010000159.1, from coordinate 1,884 downwards.
GGTATTTGTAGTGTCCCGGAAATTCAGATGATCCCATTTCAGCTCATCTGGATCGGTGTTGAGCTCTTTGCGTTCTTTGTTCCATTTTTTGGGCATTACGCTCTGAGCCAGATCCTCGAAATCCACAACGGATTTCTTCAGACCAAACCATTTGGACTTTTTCTGATCATAGATCTGATGAACCACTTCCCAGGCTGCATCTACTTCACGGATGAAGGCTGCCATTCTGGTGTCGTAGATTCTCTTCAGTTCTCGAATCTGGGCCTGATCGAAGTATACCAGACGAATAGCGTAGCGCTCGTCCGGAAGCTGGGTTTCGTCTTCATCCTCGTATTCGCGGATGTAGCAATCCCTGGCGTTCTTCTTGTTATCACAAACCTGATAACCCAGCTTGGAGGTATCAAGGATAGAAGTCAGCGTGTTGACTGCAGTGTTGAAACCACGGTTTCGAATGTTTTCGGAGTCGATGATTTCCTTAATTGCTTCTCGCATATTAAGGGGATCATAGTCTTCCTGATCGATTTCCGCGCGAAGACCTTCGATTTTGTCGATGAACTTCTTACCGAGTACTGTGTACCGGCGGGAATTCGGATCGGAAACATTGTCATCGGTGAATTTGTCCACCAGCTTGATGCGCTCGAACATTACCTCGTTATCGGTAAGTTCCTGGCGACCGCTATCCACGATCTCTTCTTTGAGAGCTTCGATTTCCCGGTCAATCAGCTCCATGATGTGATTTGCCAGGTTATCCTTCAGCAGATACTCTACAGTAGTCTGATAGTGGAAAATCGGACTGATTAGCTCAGAGTCCAGAATGTTGATGGAGAGTTTGATGTCCGTTACGGTCTTGGGCTTGTACGCATTATCTTTGAAAACGCATTTTACAATTGAGTAGGCATTCTCACCTCGAACGAAAGCGCCCACATCGGTCTTCTGACGAAGGATGGAGTTGGTTTCGTTCTCCAGATCATTTACGCCCCGCTGGATGTGACCTTGCAGGTGACCATACATGTTTACGATGGATTTTTCAACCTCACCGGTGTTAAACTTATCGGGTCCTGCCAGTTTATCCAGAACCTCCACGATTTCGCGCGGAGTATACCGTGCCAGGGATCGCAACTCTTCTTTGTCGATAAAGTCACGAACCTTTTTCACCATTTCATCTTCAACCGTAACGGTGTAACGGTTAAACATGTTCACATAGGCCTGGTTTACGTAGTTGTAAACCTTGTCCTCGATACTCGCCATGATATCCACATCTTTGAGGACCTCTGGCGGAAGCTTAGTCTGTACAAACCCCTTTACTCGATTGGCAGCATCATCGATGATCTTCTTTGATTCTGCGATTTTGTTTCGACCTTCCCATACAAGTGAAGTACGCGAAGTCACCGCGCTGGGAACTGTAGGGTCGATTTTGTTTGGACTCTTTGGGAACTGCCCCATTGCCATATTTTCCTCCATCAAGGTGTAACAGGTGGAAACGGGTTCACCCGGTTTTCTGTTTTATCGGATAATGGGCTGTGCCGCTTTTCTTTTCAAGAAAAAAAAGAATTTTTGATTGAAATGCCCTGGTTTCGGGGACATAAGCATTGGCTTATCGGAAGCTATAATGCAAAGAGCGGCTCGCCTCTTTCCCTTGTTTCAGGAACCGTCCATACTGGCAAGCAATACGTGAATCTACAGGTAGAAAGACTACCTGGTGTTTAACTTTCTTGAACAATAGCGGAAAGAAAGACGCGCCGCAGCTTTCGCATAAGCTGCTAGCAAGTCTAACGAAAGAGTAAGCTCAGAAATCTCCTTCATCCAACACTGGCTCATCATATTGAGGAATCAATACCGGGCTGGTGCCCTCTCCGGAGTGAGCATCGCAGGGCTCGGTGGGTT
>JAGQZQ010000158.1 GCA_020435415.1 Flavobacteriales bacterium | reverse complement strand
CCAGGGATTAAATGGGCACAATCTTCCTGAGTATAAAAGCGAATCAGGATTAGGAGCTCTTCAGATGCAAAACCTGCAAAAGGATTTTGACATCAAACTATTGCAGCGGGATATTGACCAGTTGAAAAAGGAAAGTCAGAAGCTTGAGCAGGAGAATAAGGAGCTGACCGAAGCCCTGTATGAATACGAAAACAAGGCAGATAAAGGCAAACTGGAAAACCTGGGATTGTTGATCGGGGCAGGAAAGCTATTAAAAATGGACAATCAATCGCTGCTTGGATTAGCCGGAATGCTGATGGGCGATGGCCAGGCTGACATGAACCTTTTGACTGAATCGTCAGAAAACGAACAAAAAGGGGGTGGCCTGGATCTTTCCGGCAGCAATCCCGAACGTGAAGAAGCAATATCAACGATCAATGTATTCCTTGGTGGTATTGAAGAAGAAACATTCAGAAAAGTGATCACCCTGCTTCAACTCATCGAAAAGCAGAACTTCCTCGTGGATAACCTTTTAAAATATGCCCTTCAACAAAGTTCAGAAAATCTAAAGTCAGACAATACCGATTAACAATGGAATTTACCTACAATTTTAAAATAAGCGGAAAAACCAAAGAGGAAGCGGACCAACTGGCCAAAGCGCTGCATGTAATCTATACAAGCATCAAAAACGAAGACTTGATCTGGGTTTCCGAAAAGATCAAGGAAGATCCAAAAGTGATCAACAAGGTTGTCAAAATCGCTAACAATCCCTTGGTGAAAAGACTATGGTAAAAGGCAGTGAAAATAGTATGGGTAATCCTCTTGTTGCAGCTACAGCAGCCAAAGTGATCAGTGATAATTCACCCCAGATCATGAAAGGTGTTAAAACCGGGTCCATGATTATTGCCGGGGCGGGATTGATCTATTTTGGAAGAAAATACCTGAAGAAAGTTGCTCAAAACAAACTACTCAGACAAGCTGGAACCAATCCGGAGGTCAGAGCTGCAGTAGATATTTACCAGGCTATCCCCGATGGATTAAAAAAAGGCCAGGGAGGATTATTCAATCCCATCGGACTGGCAAGGGATGCCATGAACCAGGTGAAGAGAATCTGGCAACGGACGGATACAGACAGGATCCTGAATGTAGCTAAAAGCATTCACACCAAAAACCTGGATATCGATAAGGTTTACCGCTATTTCTATAAGCTATATGGGGAGCAACTGTATTTGTTATTAAACACAGCATTGGAACCTGGCGAACTTGCCAAGTTCAATAATTATTCATCTTCCGGTACAGCATCCTCAACACCAAAAATCTCAGGTCAGAAGTATGCTGTGGTTAAAGTCAATAACCTGAATGTTCGCAAAACCCCGGAGAACATGACCTGGACACAGGTTTTTAAAAAATCCAATAAAATAGGGACTGCACCATTTGGAAAAGTCCTGGGACTTACAACCGGCAGGGAGGTGTTTGATGAAGAACACAATGTGGTATTTGTGGAATTGAATGTTTGGGATACCAAGTACAAAGCTCATATTGCCTATGCCTGGAAAGGAGGTTTGAAATTCCTGACCATTCCTGAATTACAAAAGGAGTTCAATACGAATAATTACAGTGAGATTTTAAGAGGCAAACAAGTATACAGGATTGATCCGGATAGTTTGAACGGAATAGAAATGATTACAGAAGGAGGGATTGGATAATATGGCCCTTCTTTTTGAAAATAAGGTCAGGGGAGTGGATAAACAGTCTTTTATCCAAAAAGTCAAGCAAGTGGCTTATATGTTGGGTTATGATCCCGAGTGGTTGATGGTGGTGATGAACAATGAAAGTGGTTTTGATCCTGGAGCTGTCAATCCTCATTCCGGGGCAACCGGTCTTATCCAGTTTATGCCGGAGACGGCCACCTGGTTAGGTACTTCTACCGGTCAATTAAAATCCATGACCCGAAACCAACAACTGGACTGGATATTAAAATATTACCAGCAATGGAAGAAAAGTGGTAAAAAAGCCAGCAATTCGACTGACCTTGCATTGATTACTTTCTATCCTTATGCAGTTAACCAGCCGGATACCTATAAAATCGGAAGTGAAAAATCAGCAGAGAGGGCCAGCACCATTTCGAAACAAAATCCGGGATTGGATATCGATAATGATGGATTCATTTCTGTATTGGACTATAAGAAATGGCTGGCCACAAGACTTCCCGAAGGATTGAGCAAGGAAAAAACTTCCGCCATCATTGGTTTGAAGGCTACAAAAATAGGTGCAAGCGTACTATCCGTTATTGCCCTGGTATATGCAGGTCGTTATTTTATGTTTTACCAAAAAACCACGGAATAATGTACCTGATCTATCTACGAAGGCTATTGAAGAACATCGGCGGCGATGCAGGTACAATCGATGCCAACAGACCGATCAATATTTCACCGGATGGAACCAATTTTGGCAATCCGAACATGCCTATTGCAGATTTCCTGGAACAGTATTTCTTTGATAGCTATGCACCGGTGATCAATTCTTTTTCCGGTGGAACCACATTGGAAAAAGGAGAAAACAACCTGGATCGGACATTATCATTCACGATTTCGGCACCCCAGGGAGGGGAGATTGCGTCGGTTATCATTACATCCAACAGAGGATTTAATTCCGGTGATATCAAAAACGGTACGGGTAATCAAACAG
>JAGQZQ010000157.1 GCA_020435415.1 Flavobacteriales bacterium | reverse complement strand
GTGGAACATCTGCTGAACAAGATTCAGCAAAACCTTTACCAGAAAGCGTTGGATTTCAGAGATGAAAATACCCACCATGCCGCTAACTGGGAGGAGTTTAAGAATATCATTGAAGAAAAAGGCGGTTTCATCCATGCCCACTGGGATGGCACGGAAGAAACAGCGGATAAAATAAAGGAAGAGACCAAAGCCACCATTCGGTGCATACCGCTTGACGATGACAAGGAAGAAGGGCTTTGCGTGTATTCCGGAAAACCATCGGCCCGGCGGGTGATCTTTGCCAGGGCATATTAACGTTTGAAACCCTGTATCAGGGTGGACGTAGAACAGGTCTTACAAAAAAACTATGGCTGGAAAGCAGAAATCTCCCCGTGATCTGATCCTTGATACACTCAAGGCCAAATCCTCCCTGAAGCTCAAGATTTATAAAAACACCCTCGAACGTTTTGCTGAGTTGAAGGAAGTGTTGATGGAGTTCACCGAAGATCTCGGCAAGGAGATGCAGGGTTTTGATGAAGACGTCAAAGTGGAGTTTCGGGACAGAGGGCCTATGGAAGCAGACCTGCGTTTTGGTGGGGATGTGGTCGTGTTTAACATGCACTCCAATGTCTTTGCCTTTGACTCTGATCATTCCATTTGGAAAACCTCCTATGTACAGGAAGATGAATTTCGCATGTATTGCGGAATGATCAATATTTACAATTTCCTCAAGGATTCGTTCAAGTATAAGCGCATGAATGATATGGGCTACCTGATAGGCCGTATGTTCATTAATAAGGACAACCACTATTTCGTGGAAGGAAAACGCCAGCTGGGTTTTCTGTATAACGACTTCGTAAATGATACGCTTGATAAAGATCATCTTCGTCGCATCGTTCAGTCTGCCATGTTGTATGCCCTCGACTTCGATCTGCTCACACCACCTTATGATGATGTGAAAATGCTTACCCTCCAGGAAATGGAGGATTCCATCAACAACATGAATATGCGAACCGGCAAAAGGCTTGGTTTCAAATTTCAGGCGGATGGAGACGATTTCAAATAAGTCCGGAACTCCCCTGATGTTATAGCCGGTAATCGTGGAGAAAGAGATCACGGTAACCGTTTCACCTGAGGTGGCCGGTGATGACAAGCAGTTGCTGAATGCCGCGGTCCGCCAATCCGGAATATCTGCTGATGAAGTGCATTCCTGGCGTATCCTGCGCAAATCCATCGATGCACGGAAAGCACCGGTAAAATACAACATCCGTTTGCTCCTTTTCACGGGTACGGATTCCGATCGGTATCGACTGCCTGATTTTTCTTTTCCGAATGTGAAGAACCGCCCTTCCGTTGTGATTGTCGGCGCCGGGCCCGCAGGTTTGTTCGCAGCACTAACGCTATTAAAAAATAACCTCAAGCCGATCGTGCTGGAAAGAGGGAAGGATGTCCGTGGGCGTCGTCGTGATATTGCCGCCCTGATGAAGGATCACCTTGTAAACCCGGATTCAAACTACTGTTTCGGCGAAGGAGGAGCCGGTACCTATTCCGATGGAAAGCTCTATACCCGCTCGACCAAACGCGGGAATGTGCAACATGTGCTGGAGACGCTGGTGTATCACGGCGCTCCCCAACAGATCCTCTGGGATGCTCATCCGCATATAGGTACGAACAAATTACCCGGGGTGATCCAATCCATCCGCCAAACCATCCTCGATCACGGAGGTGAGGTGCATTTCAATGAACGTGTTACAGATATTGCAACGGCCGGTGGGCGCGTTTCGGGAGTCACCACCGCCACAGGGCTTTCTATTGAGGCAAGTCATGTGATTCTGGCCACCGGACATTCGGCCAGGGATATTTTTAACCTTGTATATGAAAAGGGCTGGGCAATGGAGGCCAAGCCATTTGCGCTCGGGGTACGCGTGGAACATCCACAGAAACTTATAGACCATATCCAATATCACTGTGATCTAAGAGGCCCGTATCTGCCACCCGCATCCTATAGTGTTGTCAAACAGGCCGGAGGGCGGGGGGTGTACTCTTTCTGTATGTGCCCGGGAGGAATCATCGCTCCGTGTGCCACCGCTCCCGGCGAGGTGGTTACGAATGGATGGTCACCCTCCAAACGGGACCAGCCTACGGCGAATTCAGGTATTGTCGTCGAGTTGCGTCCTGATGATTTCAAAGAATTTGCAAAAGAAGGGTCGTTGTCCGCCATGTTCTTCCAATCCTCTGTTGAGAAAAAATGCTGGGATGCTGCCGGAAGGACCCAGCGTGTACCTGCCCAGCGTTTGAGTGACTTTCTGAAAGGTAAGATATCCGCGGATCTGCCTGAAACATCCTACCAGCCCGGAATTACTTCAATGGATTTGAGAGAAGTGCTGCCTCCTCAGGTATATGATGCGCTGAAGGAAGGCTTTGGTTTGTTCGGAAGAGCCATGCACGGTTTTGTGACCGAAGAGGCGATCATCCATGCACCGGAATCACGAACCTCTTCTCCTGTTCGGATACCAAGGGATATGGAAACACTAGAACATCCTGAAGTAGGTGGCCTATATCCATGTGGCGAAGGGGCAGGCTATGCAGGTGGGATTGTCTCGGCGGCCATGGATGGTATCAGGTGTGCGGAGAGGTGTGTGTTTAGTAGATAGTAGATAGTAGTTAGTAGTTAACGCGTTGACCACTTAGGCATGTTGAAAAGAATGTTGAGAATCGGG
>JAGQZQ010000156.1 GCA_020435415.1 Flavobacteriales bacterium | reverse complement strand
TGGAGGTGTTCCCATGACCAGCGTTTCTGTTTTTCGGCGTTGTGCAGTTTAATTTCCTGCATGCCGTTGATCAGTTCAATCACTTTACTCTGTTCCTCGCTGGAGCGTGAGAAACGTTTATAGTCGAGGTCTTTTCGGCGCTTGAGAAATATAAGAATCCAACCCATATATATAGCGCTTCCGGTGAGGAAAATAAAAAATATACGCGGGTCATACCACGCCAGCACGGCACCGAAGACGATGAGGTTAAAGAAAGAGAACAGGGTATTGAGCGAGGAAGTGGTCAGCAGGTTTTCGATCCTGCGGTGGTCGTTGATGCGCTGCATGATGTCGCCGGTCACTTTCACATCGAAGTAGGCGATGGGCAGGTTCATCAGCTTGATAAAGAAGTCGGAGACCAGGGAGATGTTGATGCGGGTGCTCAGGTGCAGGAGTATCCAGCCGCGGATGACTTCAATGGAGGCCCGTCCGAGAAAGAGAAGCAACTGAGCAAACAGGATGAGGTAGATAAAGTTGATGTCGCGGTTCTGGATGCCGATATCGACGATGCTCTGGGTAAGGAAAGGAAAGATCAGGTTCAGCAAGCTGCCTGCCAGCAGGCCCAGGCAGAGTTGTACCATGAACTTCTTGTACCGGAACAGGTATTGGTACAGGAAGGAGAAGCCCCGGCGGGTGGTATGATCGTCCTCCTCACTTTGGTGCAGGCGTGGGGTAGGCTCCACAAGGAGTGCCACGCCTTTGTTGGCTTCGTCCGATGTTGGCTGGCCTGTCCAGTGCTCTATGAACTCTTTTGTGGAATATTTCAGCAGGCCGTGGCCTGGGTCGGCGACATACAGCGTATCGCCTTTGATCCTGTACAGTACTACAAAATGATTCTGGTTCCAGTGGACGATGCAGGGCAGGGGAGCGTCTTCCTTCAGTTTGTTGAAATCCACCTTAACGCCCAGGCTGCGGAAGCCGATGGATTCTGCGGCATCGGAGATGTTTCTCAGGTTGGAGCCTAAGCGGGTGGTTTCGGAAATGCGTTTGAGTTTTTCCAGGGAGATGGAACGACCGTAATGCTTTGCGATCATGCGAAGGCAGGTGGGGCCGCAGTCCATGTGGTCATGTTGATTATATTGCCTAAAGGACCTAAGTTTCATTTCAAAAACAATATTTCCACACGTCTGTTCTGTGCTTTTGCATCATCCGAGACATTAGCCACCAATGGAAAATCTTCACTCAGACCAACCGTTATAATGCGGTTTCGGGGGATACCACACGATTCCAATAAATCAGCGATACATACGGCGCGCTGCCGGGATAATTTCATATTATCGATCTCATCACTGTCGCTATCGGTATGCCCAACAATCAATATGCGTTCATTTTCATTGGAAAGCAGGTATTGGCATACGATATTTACTATTTGTGTTGATGAATTTGCCGGACATGGTCGTGCCTTATCGAACAATAAATTCCCAAATCGGTATATTTTTCCGGCCTCAAATAAGGTTTGATCCGGAGCAATAGCAGATGTTTTGGGTGTATCCCCGTCGTACACACGTTTATAATATTTGACAAGGCTATCTGTCTCAGCATTCATTATAGAAATATTATCGAACGCATAGCATGAAACCACACCCGGGCGATTGTATGGATTTACTTTTTTCTTTTGCATGGCATTTTCAGGCGAGAAATTACCAATTGTCAGATACTGCTCTCCACCCCAAGCCCTATAGTTTAAGCTCACATGGTGCCATAAAGTATCAACAACCTCTGACAGAAGTCCTGTAGCCAAAGTAGATGCAGACACACCATGTTGGCTGAAATTCATAAGCATGGTTTCTTTCGCAGATAGCAGTATGCCGATGCGATCAAGCGCATAACTGCTTTGTTCCGGGCAATACCGTATATCAAATTCGATGTGGTAGCTGTTTCCTTTTACCAATGGCTCTGCAAGGTGTGTTGACAAAAAGTCCCGACTCAATCCATCCGTGTAAAGATACATAAGCATACATGCTCTTCCGGAAGCGGACTTATATTCATTCAGGATTTGCAATTTTGCATACAAGCCATTAAACCGGGATTCATTCCGGATATAAGGCGGATATCTCCCCCCGGAGACATTCTTCCAGGATTTGGGTTGAAAATGCCATCCCCCTGTACTCACAATGGAGCTATCATACGCCTCAAAACCCGGATTAGGGAGCAGATTTTGGGCCGACAATATCCGCCCGGAGGTTGCGAAAAATAAAACGATAATGAAAACGAATCTGTTCATAACCAATGTTTTCCCTATTTCGGGGAAGTTTACAGATAGAATATGCATTATTCATTATTCGTTATTCATTTCCCTCAGGTACTCACCCATCGGCATTAAGCCGAGCTTTGACCGCCAGGTATCCATGCTGTCAGGTTCTATTAACTCAAATGGCTTAAAGCGACCTTCCTGTTCATCGAAATAAAGTTGACTACCGAAATATTGTTTCTTTTTCAGACCCAGTGTGAGCCTATCCAATAACATGGCAACATTCGCCGGGTATTCCTCTCCATTTTTTGCAGCGTTTACAAGAACATCCAAATATTTCAGTTGGGTGTTCCGGTCCGCATGCTGGATAATCATAAACTCTGTTTGGGCGGTGCCCTTCCATCCAAGACTATTGCTCAGGAATCCGTATCGGACAATCAGCGTATCCAGTATTCGTAAATTGCTTTTATCCGTTGCTACCATGAGGGTAAAAACAGAATCCAAAACATGTGCATCATTGTTACCTGCCTGTTGAAGTGAATCAAGTATAATGCGATATGCCTGGTCCAGATGAGACAATCGCTTCAACACAGTCCGCAATGAATCATAAGAACCACTTACATTTCTTGTCTGCTCTACAATGCCCACCCATTGTTCAGACCCTTTCAGTCCATTGAGTAAAGTATCATTGATCAGAAGATGGTAGTTTTTGAATCCTTTACGCAGGGCCAATTTGAGGTTAGCTAT
>JAGQZQ010000155.1 GCA_020435415.1 Flavobacteriales bacterium | reverse complement strand
TGGGCCAGGACAGCAATGGTTTTGTTGATCCGGTCGCCGATGTCTCCTTTGCCCTTGGACTCCACCATATCCTGGAAGCTCCCTCCCCTTGGGATTACCACCAGGCCATCCGCGTCAGCGTACTTGTCTGACACATATTTAACAAAGAGAAGGGTCAGGACATAATCTTTATACTGGGAAGCGTCCATGCCTCCGCGAAGCTCGTCGCAGCTTTTCCAGAGGGAACTATACAATTCGGATTTCTTGATTGCCATGCGAGTTTAATGTAACCGATTTTATTGCCACAAACGGAAAAAAATCACTTCCGTAAAAAAGCATGTTAATGTACACAAAAATGAAAATTTGAATGCAATCGTTCATCTTTGCGACAAATACCCCAAACTAGCGCTGATATCCCACCAAAGCAGCAGCCGTGAATTTTTATGAGGGCGCTGAGGGATGTTAATTCGTGCGTGTCATAACAGTTGATCTTTCCGGACAGCAAGAATAAGATTTTCATGTACCTTGCTTGGTAGGAATGGATGTACTGATGCGCGGATTAATCTATTTGCTATGGTGTTTATCCATCATTTATTCACAAACTCCGAATAACCAAAATAAACATGAAAATCATGATAAAATGGACGTTCCTATTGTTGACCACTTTCTTAGGGTTCGGATGCAATTCCAACGATAATTACGATATTGCAATATCTCCCAACAACGTCGTATATGTTATCCACAAGGGTAATGGCACGGTGTTTTACTATTCAAAGGAAGAAGTGAAGTGGTATGCCTTACCTGGATTGATGAAAGATGGAATGGTTGAATTTTCACCAGAATACGCAAAGTCTTTATCACCAAGCTAGCACCAATATCCCACCAAAACCGCCGGCGATTTTTTGTGGTGAAGTCATAAAAGCATTTGCACGTGATTTTCGTATCTTTGAAGAAGACCTATGAGCAATGAAGTTACTACTTGACATCAAAGACAGCAAAGCAGCCTTCTTCATGGAGGTGTTGAAGAACTTTTCTTTTGTGAAGAAAGCTACATTGATTTCTGATGCCAAAGCCGAATTAATGGAAGACGTACAGCAGGCCGTAGAAGAATTAAAGCAGGTCAGGGAGGGAAAATTGAAAGCCCGTAATGCCGAAGACCTCATCAATGAGCTTTAATATCAAGGTTATTCCCCGGTTCGAAAAGAACCTAAAAAAGCTCGCAAGGAAATACCCTTCCCTGAAAACCGAATATGCGGGACTTGTTGAAAGTCTGAAGATCAACCCAAAGCAAGGTACTTCACTTGGCAACAATTGCTATAAAGTACGTCTGGCTATAGCATCAAAAGGCAAAGGCAAATCAGGAGGTGCAAGGGTGATCACCAACTTTGTTATTTCCAATGATACCGTTTACCTGCTTAGATACCGTTTACCTGCTTACCATTTATGACAAGACGGAAAAGGAAAACATCACAGACAAAGAGCTAAAAGAATTGCTGAACGCTGTGCCGGACTAATGGCAATCAGGCTCACACTCCACACCTACCTTCCCTTCCTTCCCAAAACATTCCCTAAATTTATCTGCCGGTGGTATCCCACTTTGATACATGAAAGCACACATTCTTTCATCACTTCTATGCTTCCTGGCTGTTGACAACATCCCGGACAAAATTCCATATTCCCCCTACCAACCGGAACTTGCCATGAACATCCGGCATGATTCCGTCCTGTGCCAAACCAGTTCGGAGTGCCAGAGACTGGCCTGGGAACTTTCCTTTCTGGGCAGATTTGATGATGCGGAAAATGTGTGGGAAAGGACATGCATCAAAACTGTGAGGGAATCCGTTTTACCTGCATTTACAAATGGCGGGTATAAACCTACTGTTGCACACAACTACATTGTTTCACAAGCAACTTCGAACAGGGTCGTGATGATCAATGAAGCGCATCACGATCCGAAACACAGGGTATTTACATCCGGATTGCTGGAGCAACTGTATGAACAGGGCTTTCGTTATCTGGGTTGTGAAGGGCTGCAAACCAACGATCAGGAAGCATTGCGGAAACGCGGCTATCCGGTGTTCACCTCTTCCGGGTTTTATCTGAAAGAAAGTCAATATGGCAATCTGATACGAAAGGCTATTTCGCTTGGCTTTCATGTATTCGGATACGATCAGATATCCAATGAAAATAGCGGGATCGAATCCCGGGAGGAGCTGCAGGCAAGAAATATCTGGAACGTCATTCAGCAGGACAGCACGGCAAAGGTTCTCATCCATGCCGGATGGGGCCATATCCGTGAGGACTCTGCCGGCATTCCAATGATGGCCCGATGGTTTAAGCAATTATCCGGTATCGATCCGTTGACCATTGATCAAACGGTGATGAATGACCGATTCGCTCCGGATTGCACCGACCCGGTTTATAAACAGGTGGCCCCGGATTTAACTGAACCTTCGGTTTTCATAAATGATGAGATGGACATCTACCGTAGAACAGGCGTAGACATCATGGTATTTCATCCGCCTACGGTTTATTGGGATGGACGGCCATCCTGGCTATATGACAATCCCGGCTTTCATGCATTGCCATTGGAACTTCCGGATAGCCTACACTTCCCATTGCTGATCCGGGTATACAGTGCGGCGGAATTGGATAATCCTTATGCGGTGCCTGTGGATGTGTATACCTTATTGGAACCACAGGAAAGCACGGATATGTTTGTTCCGGGTAAGGGAGAATTTGTGATTGTGTTTACACACGGAAAAGAAGTATTGAAACTCGAACACCGTCGCGTTCAGTAGAGAACATCAGATATCTCTATTATCTTTATCTTACTTCTCTTTGATCATAATAACATTTTCACCCCACGAAACATCCCCAACCAAACAACCACTTCAATGGAACTCACAAAAATCACCATATCAGCCATCATCGATGCAGATTCCGATAAAGTATGGGAAGCATGGACCAACCCGGACCATATCACCAAATGGAACTTCGCCTCGGACGACTGGCATTGCCCCAGGGCACAGAACGATCTGAGGGTGGGCGGAAAACTCCAATCACGGATGGAAGCCAAAGACGG
>JAGQZQ010000154.1 GCA_020435415.1 Flavobacteriales bacterium | reverse complement strand
GGCGTGAACCTGAGTGAAGCCCTGGATAAAAGCATATCGAAAAAGACCACCCGTGACGGGGATCGCCATCGCAATAACCCTAAGCTAGGGTAGGTGATCAGCCGTTGTTTTCTTTCTTGATGTTGGAGAGAAACCGGATGAGTGACAACCAGTATTCCTGATTGCTTTCACAGGATTTCCAAAGGGCTCTCGATCCGTGGATGCCTTCCAGGCCCGGGTAGAACTGCTGCTTCTTGTCCGCCGGAATATCGCTGATCAATTCTTTCACCGCTGCTCCTTCCGCTTTTGAGGAGGCCACAAAGGTCGGTTTGTTAAGTCCTTTGATGGATTCTTTGACATTCAGTTTGGTGCCAAAGTATTCACCCGGACTGAATGCGATGACCGCTCCAACCTTGTCATTTTTAGCTGCGATCGTCAAGGCCAGGGAAGCGGAGTACGAACTGCCTAATAGTGTAATGGGTTGGTGACTGCGTTCATAGAGGTAGTCTATGCCTGCGACAATATCCTGTTCGGCATCCAGGTATTCGGTAGGAAGATTTTTTGCTTTAGCCCGCTGGTAGGTCTCATTGGGAATATTGTTGACCGAATTGCCAGATCGTTGATCAATGGCGAGACAGTTATATCCGAGTTTGTTAAATCGTTCAGCCGTCACCACATATTCTCCCCGGCTGTAGCCGGCCTGGTGGCATAGCAAAATATAAGGAGCGTTGTCGTTAACGATGTAAAGATCACCCGTGATTTCCAGGCCATCCGCTGCCTTTAAAGTAATTTTTTCCGAAGCCCTGGTGGTAAACGCGACTCCACACGCAACCAGGAGAAGAAGACTTTTCCGCATAACATAGCATTGATTAAAAAAAATCCTGCTATGCTGATTCAGCCAATACCGTCACTTTATTATTAAGTACTTCGATCACACCGCCATCAATAGCAAAACTTTGCTCTTTGTTGTCGGCACCCTTGATCCTCACCTGGCCTTTGGTAAGTGTAGATATAATAGGGGCATGGTTGTTCAATACCTGGAACTTTCCATTGGTTCCCGGTACTTCTACCATGCTGGCTTCCCCACTATACAGGTTGGCATCAGGGGTTACGATTTGTAAATCCATGTGTTCTCTATTGTAACGTGACGATGGTTCCGGACTGAAAAAGCATAATGGACCACTTGCTCATCACGTGTAAAGTACAAAATACAACTTTGTTAGCCAAATACTTACTTGGCTTCTGCCATCAGTTTCTTTCCTTTTTCAATGGCTTCCTCGATAGAACCAACCAGGTTAAAGGCAGCTTCCGGATATTCGTCGACTTCTCCGTCAAGGATCATATTGAAGCCTTTGATGGTGTCTTCGATGCTTACGAACACCCCTTTCAGACCGGTAAACTGTTCTGCCACGTGGAAAGGTTGTGACAGGAAGCGTTGAACCCGGCGTGCGCGGTGAACGACCAGTTTATCTTCTTCGGAAAGTTCATCCATACCCAGGATGGCGATGATATCCTGCAGTTCTTTGTAGCGTTGCAGAATCTCGATCACACGCTGGGCGGTTTGATAATGTTGTTGTCCGACGATAGCCGGTGTCAGAATCCGGGAAGTAGAATCCAGGGGGTCCACCGCAGGATAGATACCCAACTCTGCAATTTTCCGGCTCAATACCGTGGTGGCATCAAGGTGGGCAAACGTGGTTGCAGGAGCGGGATCGGTAAGGTCATCTGCAGGTACGTAAACCGCTTGTACCGATGTGATGGATCCACGTTTTGTGGAAGTGATACGTTCCTGCATCAGTCCCATTTCCGTTGCCAGGGTTGGTTGGTAACCTACGGCTGATGGCATACGTCCCAGGAGGGCGGATACCTCTGAACCGGCTTGTGTGAAACGGAAGATGTTGTCAATAAAGAACAGGATATCTTTTCCTTCACCTTCGCCCTCACCATCACGAAAATACTCCGCCATCGTCAGACCGGAAAGGGCCACACGTGCACGTGCACCGGGAGGCTCGTTCATCTGTCCGAATACCAGAGTGGCTTGTGATTCGGCCAGTTCTTTCTTATCTACTTTAGAAAGATCCCAGCCGCCTTTTTCCATATCCTCGGTAAATTTCTCTCCGTATTTGATAACGCCTGACTCAATCATTTCACGAAGGAGGTCATTTCCTTCACGGGTTCTCTCGCCTACACCAGCAAATACAGAGAGTCCGGCATAACCTTTGGCAATGTTGTTGATCAATTCCATGATCAATACCGTCTTTCCAACACCAGCTCCACCGAACAAACCGATCTTACCTCCCTTAGAATAAGGCTCGATAAGGTCAATTACTTTGATACCGGTGAAAAGTACTTCAGAAGAGGTAGTCAGATCCTCAAAACGTGGCGGTTCACGGTGAATGGAATAACCATCATCGTTGCTTACCTCACCTATGCCATCAATGGCTTCACCCACCACATTAAACAAACGGCCTTTCACCTGGTTGCCTGTAGGCATTTTGATAGGACTGCCGGTAGCGACCACTTCCATGCCACGTACCAAACCATCGGTCGAATCCATCGCGATCGCACGAACGGTATCTTCACCAACGTGTTGTTGACATTCCATTACGATTTTGTGACCCTGTTCGTTGGTCACTACAAGGGCATCCAGGATATTGGGTAATTGACTTCCTTCTTTCTCGAAACTAATATCAACTACAGGACCAATTACCTGAGAAATTTTTCCGTTACTGGTGGACATTTTGTCTTTTTTTGTGAGGTCTTACGCTAATTTTGCCGCGAATTTACCATTATTTGAACAATTACCAGCAATAAGACCAACAATAAATTTTAACTAATTTTACACCGGACGCATGAATGTGCAGCCGGTTAACCACTCGGGGTGCATAGATCGGCACCACTCTCTGCAAGGTGAAAGTATACGAAAGCATTGATTTATTCGAAGCCAAAGGGCCAGCAATGGTGACCCTGGGCACGTTTGACGGAGTACACGTTGGGCACAAGAAAATTCTGGAAAGACTTATAACTACAAGCCGGAAGCGAAACTTCAGAAGTGTACTGATTACTTTTTCGCCTCATCCGAGACTGGTGCTCCAGACCAACCAAAACGACCTAAAGCTGCTGAATACCCTTGATGAAAAAATTGAACTTCTGGATCATTCCGGACTCGATAACCTGATCATTCACCCCTTTACTCAAGAATTTTCAAGACTTTCCTATACCGCCTTTGTGAGG
>JAGQZQ010000153.1 GCA_020435415.1 Flavobacteriales bacterium | reverse complement strand
ATACTTATAGCAAATGACCAGAACTGTGCTCTTCTGGGGTGACTTCATGTAATCATCCAGTGCCTCCAGGTTCTTCAGGTGTTGTGCTTCCTTCACGATCACCACCTGAAAATTCGCCATCATGGGAAAACGTTTGGCTTCGGTCAGGACCGCATCCATATTGGTTTCCCTTCCATACAAAACCGTTTGATTGAATTCCCTTTCCGATTCAGTGAGGGTATGATCCGCAATGTATTTTGCGATCTCATCTATATAATATGGTTCCTCCCCAGCGAGAAAATAAATGGGATAATAGATCTGATTTGAGAGATCCTTGATGATCTGATCGAACTTCTTCATGGCATGTTAAGGTCAATCGAATTCAAAGCGCAGATGCTTTACCGTAAGGCCGTTGTTTTTCAGTTCCTTGAGTGCATCTACCCCAATCTCAATGTGTTTCTGCACAAACTGTTCGGTTACCTTTCGATCACTGGTAGACGTTTTTACACCTTCAGCGATCATAGGCTGATCTGACACCAGCAGCAGCGCACCTGTGGGAATTTTATTTTTAAAGCCCACTGCGAAAATGGTGGCTGTTTCCATATCTATCCCCATGCACCTCAGCTTACGAAGGTATTCTTTAAAGCTTTCATCATGCTCCCATACACGGCGGTTGGTGGTGTATACCGTACCCGTCCAATAATCCAGGTTGTGATTTCGGATGGTTGTGGAAACCGCCTTTTGCAAGCTAAACGCCGGCAAGGCCGGAACTTCCGGCGGAAAATAATCATTGGAGGTACCTTCTCCGCGTATAGCGGCAATCGGAAGTATCAGATCACCTACATTGTTCTTTTTCTTGAGACCTCCGCACTTGCCAAGAAACAAACAGGCTTTGGGTTGCTTGGCGCCTAGCAGATCAACGATGGTTGCCGCATTGGCGCTTCCCATTCCAAAATTGACCATTGTGATACCGTTGGCGGTAACGGTTGGCATTGGCTTATCCCAGGCAATGTCCGTGATGTTGTTCCATTCTGCGAACACTTCCAGGTAATGTGAAAAATTGGTCAGCAATACATAGTCAGCAAAGCCGGACGCATCCAGGCCCGTATACCTGGGAAGCCAATCCTTAACGATTTCATCTTTGGTTTTCATTCTATCCCGATTACATTACAAACCTATTACTTTTACATCCATGAACAAAGTGATCTTTATTGACATTTCGGTCCGAGCCCCGTACTTATGGAACTGACATTACCCTCCTATACCTTCAATATCAGATTGCAAGGCGGAAGACAGGAAGTTTTTGATCCGGTCAGAAAACGGTTCATTGCATTCACACCTGAGGAGAGCATCCGTCAGCATTGGATTCGTTACCTTACAGAAGAAATCCAGGTGCCCAAGGGGCGCATGTCGGTTGAATCCGGGTTGAGCTATAACCGTCTCAAAAAAAGGACGGACCTGGTGGTGCATGATTCATTTGGAAAGCCTTTGTTGCTACTTGAATGCAAAGCTCCTCAGGTGGCAATCACTGAAAGCGTATTTCAGCAGGCAGCCGTTTACCATTCCCGGCTTCAAGTACGTTACATGCTTTTATCTAACGGAAACCAACACGTTCTCTGCAAACTTCCCGATGCAAACCAGCCCCTGCAATTCCTGAACCGCCTCCCTTCCTATGAGATGCTGATGCTGTGATGTGTCTGCCAACTGCCTACTGCCAACTCCCTCCTCCACTCCCCCTAACCCTTTTGAATTATTTCCGTATACCGTCCCGTTAGTCCAAAGGGAATGCGTCTGCTTCAAATGAACAAATTATTCACTGTGATCGGCTGTCTGTTTTTATACACACAGACCATGGCTGATAAACCTAAAAGCAACAAACCTGAACCTATTTCAGGTGTGTTGATCATGAAGGTAAAACCCGAATTCCGATCCTCATGTTCAGAAATGCGTGTGACCGGCCATGCGCTGGATGCACTGTTCAACAGGATTGGCGTGCAACGCTCCAGCAAAGTTTTTCCTGATAAATTTCCGGAAAGCGGAGCATCAAAAAAAACGCCGGACAAGCGGGTAGATCTTTCCCTGATCTATGAAGTAACATGGTCCGCATCCCTTTCCGCCGAAAATGTGTGCGGTCAGATCATGGCCACGGGCATGGTTGAGTACGCAGAACCCAGATACCTTCCTCAGCTGCTATACACTCCAAACGACCCTGCACTGGGAGGACAATATGAACACCCGCTCCTCAAATCATTTGATGCGTGGAACATCTCCGTTGGCGACACCAATGTTGTTGTTGGCATTTCGGACACCGGGGTAGATATAGATCATGAAGACCTGGTGGGCAATATCCGATACAACTATAATGATCCCATCAATGGTGTTGATGACGACGGCGACGGCTACACGGATAACTTCAGGGGGTGGGACCTGGGAGAAAATGACAATGACCCGTCCAGCAACGAGGCTGGAAAACACCACGGCGTGTTTGTATCAGGACTGGCAGGCGCCACAACGGACAATGGATTAGGCATGGCAGGAACGGGGTTCCGGTGCAAATTCCTGCCTTTGAAAATATCCGATAAGAATGGTGGCCTCACCCGGGGCTTTGAATCCATTGTTTATGCAGCCGACCATGGTTGCGCTGTTATCAACTGCTCCTGGGGAATAAAAGGCATCAAGTCCCAATATGGTCAGGACATTATCAATTATGCGGTATTCAATGAAGATGCGTTGGTGGTGGCAGCAGCCGGAAATGACAACGACGCCATTCCCTTTTACCCGGCCAGCTTTGACAATGTGTTGTCTGTCGCAGCAACCGGACCTCAGGATGTCAAATGGGGCGGTTCTTCCTATGGCCCGAAGGTGGATCTTTCAGCGCCTGGTGAGCAGGTGTATAGCACCTGGAACGGCAATGGATACATCCGCTCCAGCGGAACATCCTTTTCCAGTCCGATCACCGCAGGATGTGCAGGAGTCCTCAGATCCTATTTCCCTGAGCTTGATGTAGCACAAGTAACTGCATTGCTGAAAAGCACCACTGACTTCATAGACACCATTTCAGGAAACGAGGCTTATGCCGGTTATCTTGGAACCGGAAGACTCAACCTTTACAGGGCACTTACAGAGAGTGGCGGACCAGCCATTGAACTTGATAAGGTTTCAGTGACCGATATGTATGAAGACCAGTTTCAGCCCGGTGATACCCTCTACATAGTCGCATCCCTGCATAATTATATGGCACCCAGCGATTCGATTCACATGCGTATTGCATCGTTATCTCCCTTCGCATCATTGCTGGACAGCACCGCCGTCATTGCCGGTCTCAACACCCTGGGTACCGGGAGTAACAATGCGGATCCATTTGTGGTAGTCATTTCGCCTTCCGCACCTTCCAACTCCGTTCTGGATTTTATGCTTACCTATTCGGACACGATGTATGAAAGTCAATCTCCTTTCAGCGTGAATGTAAACCAGGACTATGTGGATATTACCATCAACAGGGTACATACTTCCGTCAATGGCAACGGCAACCTGGGATTCAGTCTACCCGACCAACAAAACGGTCTGGGTGTTATCGTAGACCAGTCACCTAACCTCCTATATGAAGCGGGGCTTATGATTGCTGCAAACGGGTACGTGTCCGACAACCGGATGAATACAGGAAACAATGGCAATGAAAGTGATTTCTACAATGTGACACCGATCAAGGTCATCCCTTCAGCCACTGCCGACCA
>JAGQZQ010000152.1 GCA_020435415.1 Flavobacteriales bacterium | reverse complement strand
ATGGAATGGAACAGGAAAGGTAAAACGCTATCAACTGGACGGAACTTTTGTTGATGATTTCACTGCGGTGGGTGTTTCGCAAAGTATCGGGCTGGACTGGGACCAGTCCGGTAACCTGTACGTGTCATCTTATGGTGGAAAGCTCGTCAGGAAATTCGATACCGCAGGTCAGGATTCCGGCGTATTTATCTCCGCCAATCTGCTCGGGCCAACCAATATCTGGTTTGATGTCAACGGTGATCTGCTGGTGACGGACTACAACGGAACAGCCGTAAAAAGATTCGATCATTCTGGCACATACCTTGGTGATTTTATAACTGGGCTGAGCAAGGCAGAAGGTATGGCCTTCCTGCCGGATGGGCATATCCTTATCGGCAATGGTGCTTCGAAGTCTGTCAAAGAATTTGATGCCGGAGGAGCTTATGTGGGTGAAAGGATAAGCGGGGGATCAGGTGGATTGCTTACGCCCAATGCCGTTGTGATACGGGAAGTGGCCTCATCAGGCCTGAATGAAATTGATAGGCACCAATGGGCCGTCACGCCTTCCCTGGGCGTAGAATTTAAATTATCAATCCCCGAGACCATGGACGTTCAAATGGTGGCCGTGTATGATATGTTGGGGAATGTGGTGGAGGAGTTGTCAGCTTCATCAACTGGTACATGGAATGCACAGGATCATCCGCAAGGCATCTATCTGATCGCCGTGGCAACTTCCGATGGCCTCATGACATCACACCGTGTGGTGGTGAAGCGAAATTGAAGGATGTTGGATGATGTGAGATATAAGACTTGAGATATCAGACTTGAGATATCAGACATGAGATGTAAGACATAAGACAGTCAGAGTCTCTGATAGTCTAAACTCTGATAGTCTGAAATCTGACATCTGCCAGTCTGAAATAAAAAAACCCCTCACAAACGTAAGGGGTTTTTTCTGTGCCCGGGACTGGAATCGAACCAGCACGGCATTGCTACCACTAGCTCCTGAAGCTAGCGCGTCTACCAATTCCGCCACCCGGGCAAGTATGTCCGACAAAAGCATATCGGATATGTGAAAAGAACAAATCAAAAACTTAAACCCAGTAATTGCAATGGCAGCCAAGCGCGCCTGCCTGCCGTAGCTTTAGCAGAGGCAGGTCTACCAATTCCGCCACCCGGGCATTATTCGGGTCTGCGAAAGTAAAACAATTTTGGGAATCCCCCAAGACCCAATCACCTCCCTGTCGTACCCTTCTTCCTGACTTTAAAATGCAGACCCAGTCCCAGCGATAAATGTTGATTGGTAAAATATTCTTCGTTTTCTGAGATCTCCGAAGAAAGCAGCCATCCTGAGGGTGGAAGGGGGGTGACATCCACAACGCCTCCCTGGACAGGAACACGGTCATCTCTGAGGGTTTTCAGGTAATCGATTCGCTGATCCACGCGTGCTGCATAACGTGTGACTATGGGCCATTGTATGAGCAAAAAAACGAGATTCAGGGCGAGAATGGCCGCGAATACCGGATGGACCGAAACCTTCCTGTTAGGCTGCCACCTCCTACTCAACCATAGTACACCCGCAATACAAACGACCTGACTGTATAGTGCCAGGGGAGATAAAACCCTGTCCGGGGCAACATCCTGGGTTAGTATGGATATGGGGAACAGGTGAACCATCACCAGGATAAGCCAGCCCAAAATGATCCTGGCCATCAGGCGGGAGCTGACCCTTGGCAGGTATGGTGAAACGATCAGCCATGGAATGGAGAACAGCAGCAACATGGGAAGTCTGGACGGCCAGATGAGCAGGAGGTAACGCCCGATATTCTTCAGCCACATCATGCAACCACGTGTCAGGGAAAATTCAGGCAAGTGGTATGCCCGCACCGCATTGCCGGGACCGGCCAGAAGACTTACGTATGCAACACAGAGCACGATCATGGCGAGGATAAGTACCGGTGAATTTTTCTTCCGGAGAACCATAGCAAATGAAACAATGGCCAGTGCACCGGTTACCTCATTGGATGCCCCGGCATAAATCGCAGCCATGATCATGAGTACGCTGTTTACAGTCGTGGTTTTATGGAATGCACAAGACAGCAGGACCAGCCAGGAGATTGTGCTCCATTGATAGGCCGCAGCAGCACAGATCCACAACCAGCTTTCGCCGATGCCACTGGTACCCAGAAACCATCCGTTTACAAATAATACAGCGAATAACAGGGTGGTTTTTACGGAAGGCACGAGTAGTTTAAGGCAGCGGTATGTCGCCCAGATAGTCGCTGTTAAGGTGAGGCAACCCCATATAAACAGAGCTGCAGGATGCTGAAAACCCAACCAGAAATGACTATGCAGGATGGCGGGCCAACGCGCATTCCATCCCATGTAGAAACTGTATGTTCCTTTAAAAATACCAGCAGAATGTGCACTGTGCAGCAAGGCATAGTCATCGCGTGACAAACGATTGAAGTAGGCCAGCACACCAAACAGGCCAATAAATGACAGGCAGCTTAAGACCAAAAGCCACCGGGGTGGAATTCTGAAAGTATCTTCGGGAGCAATACCTGCAAGGTCTGCTGACATTCCCACGGTAATTAACTGGCGGCCTGAAGTTCTGCGGCTTTCTGTTCGGTTTGCTTCCAAACCCGGAACAGGTTACCGGAGCATATCTTTTCTATATCTTCTTCACTATACCCACGATTCAATAGTTCTTCAATCAGGTTCGGGAATTTGGATACATCTTCAAGTCCCTTTGGCAGGGTGGGACCTACACCGTCATAGTCGGATCCAAGTCCCACAGCATCTATTCCGGCAATCTTCACAACGTGATCGATGTGGTCTGCCACTTCCTTCAGGTCCACTACCTGCAGTCCTTCCTCTTCTATCATCTTCTTACGTTTTTCGGTAGCTTCAGCAGCGTGTGGATCAACATTGTTTTCTTTTGCCCATTGGTCAAGCTTTTCACGAAGTACAGTACTCTTTTTGTTAAAGTCCCCACTGATAAAGGAAGATCCGAAGTTGATCTGGATAACACCACCGGCCTTTGCCAGCGCAATGATCATTTCGTCGCTCATGTTGCGTTCAAAACCCGGTACGAATTTACGGCAGGATGAATGGGAGGCAATCGGCGGAACCTGGCTGATCTTAAGTACATCCCAGAATGTACTGTCGTCCACATGGGAGATATCCACCATGATACCCAGGCGATTCATTTCTTTCACCACATCTTCACCGAATTTACTGAGGCCGTGATGTACGCGGACAGTATCATATGAAGAATCACAAATGCGATTCACCTTGGAATGGGTGAGGGTGATGTAGCGTATGCCCCGGTCGTAAAAATGTTTCAGGTTGGCAAGATCATCTTCGATGCCTGCGCCGTTCTCCATCCCCATTGCCAGTAAAACTTTATTCTGTCCCAGGTTCTCATTTACCTGTAGCATGGTGTGAACCACCTTGAACTTGTCGGGGTTGGCTTTTTCAAAACCCTCCACCATATCTATCAGGGAATCGGCCAGGGCTTTGGCGCCCCCTTTTTCCTGGTAGTCCGCCGGAATATATATGGACATGAATGGCACATCCAGTCCGCCTTCCATACAACGTACATAGTCAAAATCACCTTTGACGGTACGTTGTGAAATGTCTTCCCATTCCTCATTCAGACGGTAAGGCACATCAATATGTGTATCGGTTATGGTAAACCTTTTGGCCAACTCTACGGCTTTGGCATGATTCGAGGCGGTTGTATCGGCTTGGGTCGGTTCACCATCCTGTGAGTCTCCGGCGCATG
>JAGQZQ010000151.1 GCA_020435415.1 Flavobacteriales bacterium | reverse complement strand
GGATGTGTATACCGGCGGATTTTCGGCGCAATACGGCGGACGTATCTCATCCATCATGGACATTACCACCCGTGACGGCAATAAGAGCCGCTACGCCGGAAAGCTATCCGCAGGAACATTCAATGCAAAGGCCTTGCTCGAAGGACCAATCAGCAAAGGAAAAGGAGATAATGCAGGGTCCTCTTCGTTTATCCTCTCGATGAAAAATTCATACCTGGATCAAAGCTCCAAGAATCTTTATACATACATCGATACCGGTGGCTTGCCTTATACATTCACCGACCTGTACGGAAAGGTGTCGTTCAATGCCGGTAATGGCAGTAAGCTGAATCTCTTCGGTTTCCGTTTTCAGGATAATGTGAATTATCAGTTTGTCTCAGATCTGCAATGGAACGCCTCCGGCTTCGGGAGTAATTTTATCCTGATCCCCAGTGCGTCACCCACATTGATCAACGGTAATTTCTCATATTCCAATTATGGAATCACCCTGCAGGAAGCGGATGGAAAGCCACGGCGAAGTGATATCAACGGGTTTAACTTCGGATTGGATTTTACCTATTATCCGGGAAAAGACGAAATCAAATACGGAATCGAAGTGCTTGGTTTCAAGACGGATTTTGAATTTCATAATTCTGTAGGTCGTAAGATTTCACAGGTGCAGAATACAACAGAACTAGCAGGCTTCTTTAAGTATAAGATGTCAAAAGGGAAAGTGTTGTTGGAGCCAAGCTTCCGGGCGCATTATTACGCTTCATTGTCCAACTTTTCTCCTGAGCCCCGGCTGGGAGGAAAGTTCCTGGCTACGGATAAACTGAGGTTCAAGTTTGCCGGAGGTTTCTATTCTCAGAACCTGATCAGTGCCACCTCAGACCGGGACGTGGTAAACCTTTTCTATGGCTTCCTGTCCGGGCCGGATAACCTGCAGGATGAATTCGACGGAAAGAAGCTTACCCACAAGCTTCAAAAGGCCAGACATGCCATCCTTGGTTTTGAATACGATCTTCATGAAAATCTTGATGTGAACGTGGAAGGTTATGTGAAGGATTTTACCCAGCTGACCAACCTTAACCGTAACAAGGTCTTCGATGATGATGCGGATAATTTTGACCGCCCGGATGCCCTTAAAAAGGACTTTATCATCGAAAGCGGAAAAGCCTACGGTGTGGATATTCTCTTTAAATACGACCATAAACGTACCTATGTCTGGGCTGTTTACTCACTGGGTAGGGTCACCCGTTATGATGGAGAAAAGACATATAGCACCCATTTTGACCGCAGGCATAATGTGAATTTTGTAGTGGCTTATACCTTCGGGAAACAACAGAACTGGGAGGTTAATGGACGTTGGAACCTGGGATCAGGTTTCCCATTCACCCAAACCGCTGGATTCTTTCCGAAACTCGATTTTCAGGATGGGATCAATACCAATTATACCACACAAAACGGAGACCTCGGAATCCTTTATGGTGGTCTAAACGGAGGCAGACTGCCGTATTATCACCGCCTGGATGTAACACTGAAACGCACCTTTCTTATTTCCGAACATTCACGGATCGAAGCATTGCTCGGGATCACAAATGTGTATAACCGGGAAAACATATTCTATTTCGATCGGGTGCGATATGAGCGCGTGAACCAACTGCCGATCATGCCGAGCTTTGGTTTGAATATGAGTTTTTAGTTAACATCCGGACATCTGATTTAGCTTCCCGATTCCGTTTTGTTGAAAACCGGTAACATAAAATAATCCGATTCTCCGGGTTTATTTGTTATTTTTGAGCCCGTATTCAAAGATCTGTGAGCAACACCAAATATATCTTTGTTACGGGTGGCGTAACATCATCTCTTGGAAAGGGCATTATATCTGCGTCTCTTGCCAAGTTACTTCAATCACGAAATTTCGCGGTTACCATTCAGAAACTGGATCCCTACATCAATGTGGATCCCGGTACCATGAACCCTTATGAACATGGCGAATGTTATGTCACGGACGATGGTGCAGAGACCGACCTGGACCTGGGACACTATGAGCGGTTCCTGAATGTTTCTACATCGCAATCCAATAATGTGACCACCGGTCGCATTTACCAGAATGTGATTAATAAGGAACGGGAAGGTGCCTATTTGGGCAAAACCGTACAGGTGATCCCCCATATTACCGACGAGATCAAACGTTGTATTCAGAACCTCGGCAATACGGGGAACTACGATTTTGTGATTACCGAGATAGGCGGTACTGTAGGCGATATCGAATCCCTGCCCTATGTTGAGGCGGTGCGTCAGTTGAACTGGGAAATGGGTGATGATTGTCTGGTGATCCATCTGACCCTGGTGCCTTATCTGGCCGCTTCAGGTGAACTGAAAACCAAACCTACCCAGCATTCCGTGAAGGAACTGCAGGCTGCCGGTGTTCAACCCGATATTCTGGTTTGCAGAAGTGACAGGCACATTACCGATGAGATCCGAAAGAAGCTGGCACTCTTTTGTAATGTAGCCCCCAATGCGGTCATCGAATCTATTGATGCGGAGACCATCTATGACGTGCCTTTGCTGATGAAAGAAGAACGGCTGGATGAAGTCGTGCTATCAAAACTGAAGATTGAAAGCAAGGTGAAGCCGGAAATGACGCGGTGGGCCGATTTTGTAACGAGGCTCAAGAACCCGATGTCAGAAGTGTCCATCGGCCTCATCGGAAAATATATAGAACTCAAGGACTCCTATAAATCCATCGCTGAGTCGTTTATTCATGCCGGTGTCATGAACGGATGCAAGGTGAATATCAAGTGGCTGCACTCCGAAGAGATCAGTTCGGATAATGTGGCCGATAAGCTGGCAGGTCTGAAAGGAGTATTGGTAGCACCTGGTTTCGGAGACCGCGGCATCGAAGGTAAAATTGAAGCCATCCGTTTCGCAAGGGAACGTGAGATTCCCTTCCTCGGGATTTGCCTGGGTATGCAATGTGCTGTTGTGGAATTCGCCCGGAATGTGCTGAAGCTGGATGCGCATTCAACGGAAATGGAAGCCCATTCCCCCCATCCGGTGATCAATATCATGGAGGGTCAACGAAATATCAAGAAAAAAGGCGGTACCATGCGCCTGGGCGCATACCCCTGTAAGTTGGTGAAGAATACCAAGGCGGCTGAAGTATATGGTCGGGAAGAGATCAGTGAACGTCACAGGCATCGCTTCGAGTTTAACAATGAATATCTCTCCGAGTTTGAAGGCATGGGTATGATCGCTTCAGGCATCAACCCGAACGAAGGACTGGTGGAGATCATAGAATTGAAGAATCATCCCTGGTTCATCGGTGTGCAGTTTCATCCGGAGTACAAAAGCACGGTGGAGAATCCACATCCTCTTTTCGTTGGTTTTGTCAAAGCAGCCATCGATAGGAGTGTGAGTACCAGAAAAGAACAGGTGTCCGGGAAATAACCCGTACATCCGTCATACCTTCTTCCATACCCTCTTTCTTTTTTGGTTATCTTTGGCCCTTCATTTTTAAAATTATTTCCCGAAGATGGATAGAAATTCGATCATTGGCCTTCTGTTGATTGGCGCGATCCTGGTTACATTCAGCATCCTCAATCAACCCACCAAAGAGGAGGTGGAGGCCCTTGAACGCAGGAGGGACTCCCTTGAGCTGGTAGAGAAAAAACATGCAGAAGAGGCACGCGAGGCAATCCGGGCGCAACAGGATCAATCAACCATGGCCCAGACCGAATTGACGGACTCTGCCAAACTGCAACTTCGCACCGACACATTAGGTGCCTTTGCCAACGCAGCAGAAGGCAAGGACGAATATTTTACGATAGAGAACGAAAAACTCAAACTCACCATTTCATCCAAGGGTGGACGTGTCGTGACCGCGGAGCTAAAGGATTACGTTACATGGGATTCGCTTCCGCTCATTTTGTTTGAAGAGGATCGCTCCGATTTCGGACTCCGGTTTTTCAGTGGTAACCGGCTTATCAATACGTCCCAATTGTATTTCCGTCCCATGGGATCTTCTTTCGAGATAAAAGGGGAAGAAA
>JAGQZQ010000150.1 GCA_020435415.1 Flavobacteriales bacterium | reverse complement strand
TTAAACCGGAAGGGCATTTTGCCTGGATGACCGGAGACAAGCCTACGGCCAATACCTGGAATGTGGTGACCGTGGCACGCAAGATCAAAGCGGAACAAGCACCATGAGCGGACGCTTCAGGTCCCGCATGAGAAAAGCATGGAAGGTCCTTCGGCATTTTCCGGCATACCTGCGTACCCGAAATACCCGGTTTCTTGTGTATACCATGGGCAAGGTTGGTTCCACTTCTCTTTATGACAGCCTGCGTTTCGAGTATCCGTTCCTGTCTGTTCATCATATTCATTTCTTAACGGAAGAAGGGGTGGCCAATCAACTGGCATACACACAAAGCCAACCACTCATCGAAGTTGTAAAGCGCCAGGTAAAGGCCATCCGCTCCGTATGGGACCGTTCCGTTTGGGTGGTGATCACCCTGGTGCGTGATCCTATGGCCAGGGATATTTCCGATATCGGCGAGGCCATCAGTGTGGAGAATATTGATCCCGCGTCCGTGAACGTACAGTATCTGAAGGAACGGTTTGATGCATTCGACCATCAATACGCACTTCGTTGGTTCAGGGAAGAATTGAATAAACAACTCCAGCTTGATGTCTTTAACACACCATTCGATCACAAAAAAAAGTATTCAGTCTACCGCTTTCCCAAAGGACACCTGATTGTTCTTCGTCTGGAAGATCTGGCGGATACCGCATCGCCAGCCCTTAAGGAGGTTGCGGGTTTGAAGTTGAAGAGAACGACCCGGGCCAATACGTCGGCTCAGAAGCAATACCTGGAAGCCCTGAAAAACCTTTCGGAACATCTGACACTCACGCCGGAAAAGTACCAGGAGGTGTATGAAAATGATTATGCAGAACATTTCTATACTCCGGAAGAGCGACGGAACTTTGCAAAAAGATGGGTGAGCAATGGGGGTAAGGGAGCGTCATAGCCTGAGGGTATGAAAACTATAGCAATTGTCAACATAAATCCGGATACGTTCACCAACCCCACACTGGTGGAGCTGATCTCACAGTTAGGGGCATCGGGCAACAAGGTTCTGCTTTTCTGCAGAGAGGATCATGACCCTGTCCCCGAACGTTTTTCCTTCGTGAGATTGTTTGCCATCCCCCCATACTATGGCCGTTTGTCCTGGAGGCCGTCTGTCATCCGCGAGACCAAAGGTGCATACCATAAGGCGGAAGAAATATTGACTGAAGAAAAGGTCGTGTCCTTACTCGGCGTGGACCCCATCGGTTTTCTGATTGCTGCGCGGCTGAAAAGGCCTGCAGGATGCAAACTGGGAAATCTTTCTTTTGAGATATTCTTTAAAAACGAACTGGAAAGTCAGCGGAATGAAAAGTTCCTCACCATTCACCGGCTACACAAAAAGAAATGTCACGGTGATGTGGATTTTCTTGTGATACAGGATGACATTCGCGAGCAGGATTTCTTTAAAGAAAATGGTATTGGCGCTGACAGGTTCAAACGTATTTTCCGGGTGCCGGTCGCTCCTATGCGGAGTGATCTGCCTAAAGCTGAGAACCTCCACAAGCGTTTGGGAATCCCGGAAGACAGGAAGATCATTTGTCACTCGGGTCACGTGTCGGAGTGGACAGGCATATCAAGGATTCTGGATGCTTTGGAAAATGATTGGGACGATCACTTCTGGTTGCTGATCCACGCCCGCAATCCACTTGATCCTCAAAATACGTTGCGTATACGAATGGAGGACCTGCAGCAAAAGGGGCGCCCGCTGACATTACATACCCATGTGTTTCCGGATTACCGCGCCTATGAAGCTTTTCTATCCGGAGCTGATGCCGGACTTGCCATGTATATTCCCGACTTCGCCGGTGGGCCTCATGTAGGCAGGAATATAGGCAACATCGGCCTGGCATCCGGTAAGTTCTCCACATACATGAAGCTTGGCATACCTACCATCACCACCGATGGAGGTGTATACCCGTCATTAAATCAAACGTATCACTTCGGTGCTGTCTGGCCCGATGGCGCACCATTCAGGCCTTGTCTGGCTCAATTGAAGGAAGGCTTGCCCGACATGAAGCACGGTGCTGAAAAATTGTATGCGGAAGTCCTCGATCCGGAAACAAGGCTGAAGGAGATGATTGATTATCTTTGTGCCTCGTAAGCGGTCCGCCGAATGCAAAGACAAGATCATCCTTCTGGCCATTCCCCGTTCATCTCGGTTATCACGCCCACGTTGAATGTTTCCGCTACAATCAGGCATTCCATTGAAAGTGTACTGAGCCAAACGTTCACAGACTTTGAATACCTGGTGATGGATGGTGGTTCCGAAGACGGCACCGAACAGACGGTGAAAGCATATGATAAGGTGACATGGGTGAGCGAGCCCGACCGGGGAATTTATGATGCGATGAACAAAGGGATCGCCATCGCCAAAGGTACCTGGGTATACTTTCTCGGCGCTGATGACCGGCTTTACGATGATGAAGTGTTTTCAGATGTTTTTAAGTATGCCGGCGAAAATAACACGGACATCATATACGGCGATGCACATTTTTTGGTGAAGGATTTTATCCACGGCGGAGCATACGATCCGGTGCGTATCACACAGTCTAATATTTGCCACCAGGCCATGTTTGTGAAAAGGTCCCTGTTCGAACGCCTCGGGAATTTTGACCTGAAGTATCCCATCAATGCCGACTGGGAATTCAACCTGCGTGCATTCGGAAGGAATGATGTTCATACCGCCTACCTTCCACGTACCATAGTGCATTACAACAACCGCGGTGAGAGTGGTACACATCTTGACCAAGCCTTCCTTGCTGACCGGCGTAACCTGATCATGAAGCATTATTCGCTGTCCAGACTGACTGCCTATCTTCGGTTCATTGCCAAACAACGCATCGGCATCGGCTAATGGCAACCAACTTCATACCAGGTCTGGTCAGTGTGGTGATACCCGCATATAACCAGGAACGATTTATTGCTGAAACGCTGCAGAGTGTGCTGGATCAGTCATACACGAACCTTGAGGTAGTGATTAGTGATGATGCTTCCACCGATCGTACATGCGATATCATTCGCGGGTTTGCTGATCGTGATGCCCGTATCCGACCGCTTTTTTCGGAGAAGAATCAGGGCATCTCTCAAAACTTTAACCGCGCTTTTGATCATTGCCAGGGAGAGTTTACCGCATTTCTCGGAGGCGACGATGTGATGTTGCCGGGGAAGATTGAAACACAGGTAAATCTTCTGAAGGTGCAACCCGATGTGGTGTTGTGTCATCATGATATGATCATGTTCGACAGTGAAACGGGTGCGGAAATCAAAAAGCTTTCCGATGATGGCAAGGTGCCGGAAGATCCGTTGGATTGGGTGTTGCCGGTAAACTGGTTTTTCGGAAAAAAGATGTCCGGGGTCCTGCCTTCTTCATGCCTGGCACGCTCAGAATATTATCTACACGGCCGCTATCCAACGGACTTCAAATTCAAACATGAACTCCTGTTTACACTGGATGATTATGCGGCCAATCCTTCCGGCAAATGGCATTACCTTCCCGAGGTACTGGGTCGATACCGGATTCATGACGGGAATTTTTCCTTCCAGCCAGAGAACCGTATGCTGATCCGTGAAGAGAATGAACGCATGTGTGCCATGGCACTGGAACGTTATCCTCAACTTAAAAAGAGGATCCGGTCCCATCGCAACTACCGCCGCTTTCTTGACCTGGTCTTTGACCGCGATGCCGATGCCGAACTGAAACGGTTATTTCTGGCGCAGGCAACCGCCTCTCAAAAGATTTATCTGCGCTTTTGCCGGTGGCTGAATAAATCCGGTTTGCTGTTTACTTTTTTCAAACCGGTCCGATTCTACTATTATCTTCGCGGTCATCGATAGGAATGAAGTATGAATGAGAAGCGACATAGCTGTTGTATCCTGATCCTGACCTACAAAGGGAAATACCATCTGGAGTTCCTCCTTCCTACGGTGCGTACCGCCATGAAACAGGTGCCCGATGGCTTTGATGTGAATGTGCTGGTGATTGATAACGGTCACGACGAACCGACCCGGGATTTTGTAAAAGAACATTTTCCTGATTTCCGTTTTGAGTTCTCTCCTGTGA
>JAGQZQ010000149.1 GCA_020435415.1 Flavobacteriales bacterium | reverse complement strand
TACTGGCCGGGTCTTGCCAGGAGGGACATCGGACAACTAACGGTGGGTAACATTTCAGAAACTTCAACCTATTGCAGGTATACGATCACCGCTGCCTATCCGAACGAGGGTTTCGAGGCATTCTATCGGAATGGTGACCAGATTTGTATTGCATGTGGAGATAGCTGGCCAGCCGGCGCTGCGGCTGATGGGGCACAGGAATGCCCGGAAAGGATCCGATTTACCGCCCAAAGCGGAGATGTACAGTATGATGCTAACAAAGTGTTAGGTGTGAACAGCTGCACTGAATGTCCCGCCAGTGAGGTCAGAGGTGTATATGAGACACCATGATAAAGGCTCGTGATCCGGTTAAAAACCGTAATCCGCGGATAGTTTATTCATGATGTTAATAAAGGAATCTACAATGGCATGAATTTCCGGTCCGGTCGCATTTATGTTCCCACGAAGTTTTACATTCAATTGATTCAGGGCCTCACGTTCGTGGCCTTCATGAGAGGTGGTGAGCTCGCCCAGAACCTGATCTGCCCACAATGCAAGATCTTCTTCCCTTAATCCGGGTGCCATGGCGAAATAAGAGGCGAAGTCTATTGTACGGGTTGTGACAAATTCATGTGCGGCAAGACCGGCACCTTCAGCATAAAAGCCATCAGCTCCGTTCAGTGATCGGGTGAATACGAGAAAGTAGAACAATTGTTTATCGGGATCCATTGAAAACAGGCTGTCGGTAATCTCAAGCATTTGGTTGTCATTCCGGTGATGAACCAACTGTTGCTGCTTAAAAGTCTCCATGAAGTATGGATTGATCGTAGAATCCAGGAATGCAGTTTTGATCTCAGTCAGATATAGTGGGTAGTGATCCTTATCCTTATGATACAAGTGTATGCGTCCTGAAGGAAAATGCATCAGGGAAAGGGTGGTGTCGGTGGGTCCGAGTAATTCGTAAAACAGGGTGTCGGTCACCTGGGTGAGGAACATGAAATGGCCCGGCGAATTGGTATCTGCAAACCGGGGCATCGTTTCGGTAAAATGCATATCGAAGGTATGTCCTACGGGAGTTCCGTAATTAACAAACATCCATTGGGTCTGGTCAATGCGCACAAAACAGGTGCTGTCTTTATCGTGACGCCAGAAACCCTGCATCTTTGTGTTGAGAGAATCACTTGTCGGATCTCCTTCCTGACCGTATGCGTTACCGGAACAAATAACAATCAGAATGCTTAGCAGAAGCAGGTGCAATTTCATATCACCTAAGTTAATCCCAAATCATGCAATAGAAAAAGAACTATTGCATGACGCATAAGAAAATCTTAAGATACCGATTATTTGCTTCGGAATAAATTCTTGATTTTCTAATGCGGGATAACCCCAGCTAATACATATAGTTCAGCGCGAAAGGCGCTTCCTAATGCATAATCTGGGTTAATGTTTAGATTTTGCTTCAAGAAAATTTTGAATACATAAATATCTTATGTATAATTGTATTATGTATTCGAAAGATCTGATCAAAGGAACCCTTCAGCCCATTATTCTAAAACTTCTTGCGGAGAAGAAGAGGATGTATGGATATGAGATCACCCAAACGGTGAAGGAACTCACGAAGGGCAAGATAGAGCTCACGGAAGGTGCACTCTATCCTATGTTGCACAAACTCGAAGCCGATGGTATTTTACGCACGGAAAAGGAGTTCATCGGGAAGCGTGTGCGTAAGTATTATACACTGACGAAAACCGGGCATGCTGTCGTTACAGATAAGGTAAACGAGTTTACGGATTTCCTTGCAACCATGAGTTTATTGCTTAAACCTTCTAAAGCCACAACATGATGGAACTGACAGAAGAACAAATTGCCTTTATCCGAATGGATATTCAAAGCAGGGGTATTACGATGACGGAGCTGGCAGACAGTCTTGTGGACCATGTATGCTGCGCTATGGAGCATCATTCAGATGATGATTTCCAAGAGGTATATCATAAAGTGCTGGATGATTTCGGGGATGGTCCGCTGCATCGGATTCAACAGGAAACCATGTTATTATTAATTTTAAAAAGGGAGGCTACAATGAAAAAGACCATGTATGTTCTGGGCTACATCGCACTGATGTTAACCACCACTGGGTTGCTATTCAAAATCATGCATTGGCCGGGTGCAAGCGTCATGCTCGTGTTGGGAATTGCTATGCTTAATTTCGGATTTTTACCGATCTATTTTATAGGTCGCTACAGGCAGGCTACAGTTTAAAAGCACGTTGAGTGAAACAAGCGGGCACTTTGAATGTGGTGCCCGTTTTTTTATGCCCGATCACCATTTCCAATCCTTCTCATCCACATAAGTCAGTCTCAGGTCTTTTGTTTTTGATTTCAGCATGGCAGCATCAGCCACGGTATGAATGGGAATGACTACCGAAATACCCGATGGTCCCGTGATGAAAAAGTGTGATGATGTTTCAACAAGATTCTCAAATTCCGAAAGGTTGATACGGCCCTCACCGGTGTGATCCTTGGTGTATATACCATCCTTGTCAATCACCAGTTCACATGGCTGTCCTGTCTTACTCTGAAATGTTTTTCTAACATGATCCACCACATTCTTATGGTATCGTTTCCTTACATAACCTGGATATAACAGGTACCAGATCACGCCCAGCGCAACGAACACCAGGGCGGAGTAGAGGTTATGGTCTTTGTTGTAGAGTACGATTCCGACAAGAAAATACGTCACTGCAAAAATGATCCTGGCCCTGGCCCATTTCCGTTGAACGGTGACTGACCTGGATGTGGCATAGAGATACTGTGCTATGAAATCTTCTTCTTCAAGGGTGTAGCTCAGTTTCATAGCCGGTACTTATTCAGAACTTTTTAATCGAGTCCTTTCTCCGTGAGGTATCGTTCAGCATCCAGGGCCGCCATGCAACCGGTACCCGCTGCCGTGACCGCTTGCCGGTAAACCTTATCTGCGGCATCACCAGAAGCGAACACCCCTTCGATGTTGGTTTTGGATGTGCCGGGTTTTACCTTGATATAGCCCACATCATCCAGATCCAACCAGTCTTTGAAAATATCGGTATTGGGTTTGTGTCCGATGGCGACAAAGAAGCCTGTCACCGTGAGCGTCTTTTCTTCACCGGTTTTGTTGTCCTTCACTTTCACACCTTCTACGGATTGGTCACCCACGATATCGATCGTTTCATGGTTGAACATGACTTCAATCTTGGGATTTTCCAACACCCGTTTTTGCATAGCCTTGGATGCGCGAAGTTCATCTTTTCGCACCAGCATATACACTTTGGTGCAGAGCTTGGCAAGATAGGATGCTTCCTCCGCTGCAGTATCTCCACCACCCACAATGGCCACATCCTGGCCTTTGTAGAAAAATCCATCACACACGGCACAAGCGGAAACACCAAAGCCATTGAGTCTTTGTTCTGACGGTAGTCCGAGCCATTTGGCAGAAGCGCCGGTGGAAATGATCACCGTGTCAGCCTGGATCTGTTTTCCATCATCAAGGGTCACAACGTGCGGAGGACCGCTGAAATCTACTTTTGTAACAAGACCAAACCTGATATCCGCGTCAAAGCGTTCGGCTTGTTTTCGAAAATCCTCCATCATTTCCGGGCCTTGCGTTCCTTCGGGATAACCAGGGTAGTTTTCTACTTCTGTCGTGATGGTAAGCTGTCCACCTGGTTGTAATCCCTGATAAAGTACGGGTTTTAAGTCTGCACGGGCAGCATAAATTGCTGCCGTATATCCTGCCGGGCCACTGCCGATGATCAGGCACTTTACTTTCTCGATCTCTTCTGACATTTTCATTGAAATTTGGGAATGCAAAGATAATGATTAGTAGTTAGTAGAAAGTATTTAGTAGTTAGAAGTGTGGGATGTTAGATGTTAGACTAAAGACAATTCGAATGGCCAATTTGAAATAACAATCCGCCAATGTCTGCTTTCTCTAGTCTAACATCTAACGTCTAATGTCTAATGTCTAATGTCTAATGAATCCCCATTGTCTATATCTGAAAAGAATGCATCTTTAGTGCATGGATACAATGCAGGCAATAGCGGGAACCGACATCTACCTATTGGATCAGTTGATGAAAAAGAACATTCATCCCGGGCAGCGGATCCTCGATGCTGGGTGTGGAATGGGGAGCAACATTACCTGGCTGCTGAACCGGGGTGCAGAGGTTTGGGGGATTGATATCAGTGAAGATGACATCAAATATCTGCAGAAAACCTTTCCGCACGCCAAGGATCATTTTATCCAATCGACGATCGAATCATTTTCGGCGCCGGTTAAGTTTGACGTTGTCATTTGCAGTGCCGTGCTCCACTTTGCCCGTAGTCACGACCATTTTGAGGACATGTTCGGTCAACTGGTTTCATTCCTGAAGCCAGGAGGTGTTTTGTTTATCCGTATGGCTTCCAACATTGGAATGGAGCG
>JAGQZQ010000148.1 GCA_020435415.1 Flavobacteriales bacterium | reverse complement strand
ACTATCTACCGCTTACTCAAAACCTTCTTCATAAATTTTGTTAACGTCACACATTTAACCGGACCACTTGTTACCTTTGCCCCCGTTAAAGAAATGTCACCGATCCGATATATCACCATCCTGTTTTGCCTGCTCATAGCAGGTGGACTCACGGCGCAAAACAAGGGCACTCAGCGTTACACGATCAGCGGTCATGTAGTGGATGAGAACTCCGGCGAAAGTTTGCCTGGCGCCAGTGTATACATTGCGGAACTGATGAAAGGTACCGCGACCAATGCGTATGGATTCTATTCCCTTACCCTGGATGCCGGTGAATACAACATGTTGGTTTCATTCGTAGGCTACGAGCAGGTCACTCAAAAAATCAACCTTACAAAAGACATTACCCTGGACGTAAAGATTCACCCCTTGGTGATCACAACGGAAGAAGTGGTTATTACAGGCGAACGGAAAGATGAGAATGTGGAAAGCACCGAAATGGGTAAGGTGGAATTGCAAACCGATGAGATCAAATCGCTGCCCGTTGTCTTCGGCGAAGTGGATGTACTGAAAACGATTCAGCTTCTTCCTGGGGTGCAGTCCTCAGGCGAAGGAAGTACCGGATTTTACGTACGCGGCGGCGGCCCCGACCAGAATCTGATCCTGCTCGATGAAGCAACAGTTTACAATGCCGGTCACCTGCTTGGCTTTTTCTCCGTCTTCAATGCCGATGCGATCAAAAACACCACATTGATCAAAGGCGGTATGCCGGCCAATTACGGTGGCAGACTATCCTCCGTGCTGGACATCACCATGAAAGATGGCAACAACCAATCGTACCACGGTGAAGGCGGTATCGGCCTGATCGCGTCACGGATGACCCTCGAAGGTCCAATTCTGAAAGATAAAGCATCTTTCATTGTCAGTGGCCGGCGTACTTATATCGATGTGCTGTCCAAGCCATTTCTGAAAAACACCGAACTGGGTGGCATTCCCTATTTTTTCTATGATCTGAACACCAAGATGAACTGGAAGATAACGCCGAAAGACCGCATTTACGCAAGCGGTTACTTCGGTCGTGATATCTTCAATATCGAAGTGGAAGACGGACGCCTGAAGGCCAATATCAACTGGGGGAACGCTACCACAACGCTGAGATGGAACCACCTGTTCAACGACAAATTGTTCATGAACCTCTCCGGGATTTACAACAGCTATGATTTCCGCATAGATGCCACCTTCGACAATTTCACCACCACCTTCGCAAGCGGCATCAAAGACTGGAATCAGAAGACAGACTTCTTCTACTACCCCAACATCAACCACACCATCAAATTCGGATACAACTACACCTACCATATCTTCAGTCCGAGAACCATCAAGGTAGAAGATGCCGATAACAACTTCAGCTCCGAACGTGAAGTAAAAAAGTTTTCGCACGAAGGCGCCGTTTACGTGATGGATGATTTTACACTGACCGACAAGATCAAGATCAATGCAGGTTTACGTGGCACCTATTTTATTCAGAAAGGCCCGTTTACACTGTATGAGTTTGATGAATTTCAGAACATCACGGATTCCACCCACTATAAAGGTGGAAAGAAAGTGGCTGACTTTTTCGGATTGGAACCCCGTTTGAGTGTGCGCTACGGACTCAACAAAACCTCATCCCTCAAGGCGGGATTCACTTACAACAACCAGTTCGTGCACCTGGTCTCCAACTCATACACCACCCTGCCCATGGACATATGGGTGCCCAGCTCGGTTCTTGTAAAACCTCAGAAAGGCGTTCAGTTCTCCGCCGGATATTTCCGGAACTTCAAAGACAATATGTTCGAAACATCCATCGAAGGTTACTATAAAGATCTCGACAACCAGATTGAGTTCAAGGAGACCTATACCGGCGATGTGAGTACCCGTGATATCGAGTATGAATTCACTTATGGTAACGGAAGATCATTCGGCACGGAACTGTTCCTGAAAAAAGCCAGGGGCAAACTGCAGGGTTGGATCGGCTATACGCTGAGCAGGACCACACGTACCTTCCCCGGCATTAATAAAGGTGAAAAGTTCTCAGCCCACTTTGACAGGACGCATGACCTGTCTGTCGTAGGCTCATACAAACTCAATGACCGCTGGTCGTTCTCTGCCGTATTCGTATATGGAACCGGGCAGTCCACCACTATGCCGGAACGGTATTACCTCATTGGTACGGACCTGGCCACGAAATATGGTCCGAGAAATGGTTTCCGCATGGAAGCTTATCATCGTGCAGACATATCTGCCACTTTGCACAGCAAGAAGAAAGAAGGCAAGAAATTCTCATCGTACTGGTCTTTCTCTATCTACAATGTATATAACAGAAAGAACCCGTTCTTCTACTTTATCGACAATGAAGGCGATCCGGTAGATGGCACATTCAAGGTCACCGCCAAGAAGGTATACATCTTCCCTATCTTGCCATCCGTGTCATGGAATTTTAAATTCTGATGAAAAGGTATCTCATATATGGCTTGTTCGGATTGGGGCTTTCGCTGGCTGCCTGCGATACCGCTATTGTACTCGACCTGCCACAAGGCGAAGAAGACATCGTGATATACGGCTTTATCGAGCAGGACTCGTTACCGGTTGTTTCACTCACAAAAAGCCTGGCTGTATTCTCTACCATCGATGTATCGAAGCTACAGTCAAGCTTTGTGCATAATGCAGCGGTTTCACTGAATGATGGCGATACCACCATACAACTGGTGGAATACAACATTCCCCTGAATGACTTCACCTATTACTTCTACAGTTTGCCATCGTCGTTGATAAATACCTATAAAGGACAAGTTGGCAAATCCTACAAGCTCACTGTGCAGGCTGAAGGCAAGACCCTAACAGCCACTACCACCATACCGGAACCGTTACCACTTGACTCCATCTGGTGGCTGCCGCACCCCGATGAGGATAATGACAGTCTGGTGGTTTTGCAGGTTCGGTTCACAGATAAGCCCCATGAGGCCAACTATGCGCGCTACTTTACGCAACGCAACTCTGAACCGATGTATCCCGGGTATTTCGCTTCCGTCTTCGATGATAGTTTTCTCGAGGGCCAAACGCTGGACTTTGCACTGCCCCGCGGACAGGACAGGAACGATACCATCAACGACACTTACAGCTACTTCTGGCACGGAGATACCATTCTTGTAAAATGGTGCAGCATTGATCGCGCCCATTTCGATTTCTGGATGACCGTTGAAACGGATAAGAACAACCAGGGGAATCCATTTGGTATGCCCACCCTTATCCAAAGTAATGTGGAGGGCGGCCTCGGTGTTTGGGGCGGATACGGCGCCAGCTATCATAAGTTGATCGTCCCCTGATCTAATCATCTTCCATTTTTTTCTCATATTTTTTTTGCGAAACCAATTAGTTGCATATATTTGCAACCAATTGATTGCATATTTACTCAGACAATGAAGAGAGATATATTCCAAGGCCTGGCAGATCCGACACGTAGAGCAATTCTTGTGCTGCTAACCACCCAGGCCATGACACCCAATGCCCTGGCAGAAAAGTTTGATACCACCAGGCAGGCCGTTTCCAAACACATCAAAATCTTAAAGGAATGTGAGTTGGTGGGTCAACGCAAGACCGGGCGGGAAATCTACTACCACTTCAAGGCAGATAAAATGAAAGAAATAGATCATTGGTTGGAACAATTCAGAAAACATTGGGACGACCGCTTTGATCAACTGGACCAAGTATTAAGCAACCTAAAAACCAAAAAAAGATGAAAAGTAGTCTTATGATGGACTTTTCCGTGGACAAGGAAAAGAGCCAGATTCACATCCGAAGAGAATTTGCCGCACCCCTTTCCGCTGTATGGGCAGCATATACCCAAAGTGATCTGCTTGATCAATGGTGGGCGCCCAGACCATGGAAGGCCAATACCATTACCATGGACTTCAAAGAAGGCGGTCATTGGCTGTATTTCATGGAAGGCCCTGAGGGAGAAAGGCACTATTGCAGGGCAGACTATAAAAAGATATCCGAAGAAAGAAGCTTTGAAGCACTGGATGCCTTCTGCTCTCCCGAAGGCGTTGTGAATACGTCCATGCCACGTACGGAATGGGAAACACAATTTGAAAGCGAAGGAAACACAACATTTGTAAATGTGCATCTCACATACAAATCACTGGATGATCTCGAGAAGGTCCTGGCGATGGGCATGAAAGAAGGATTCACCATGGCCCTCGAAAATCTGGACGAACTGCTGGCACAGCGGTAATACCGGAATCAGTTTAACTTTAAAAGCCTCATCCTAAAAGGGTGGGGCTTTTTAGTTGGCAGGAAGCAGGAGGTAGGAAGACAATAGACATTGGACATTAGACATTAGACATTAACCCGTTGACCAATTAGGCAAATGAACGGTCCGTGTATGATTTGCCTTGGTTTCATATTTGGAGATCCCTCGCATGCCGGACACGCAGGCTCGCTGTGCGGCTATGCAGACCCGACGGTTCGGTGGTTAGGCGAAGGTTGCACCTTCGTCAGTCTATCTCGTAGCTTTAAGCTACTTTATTCATCTTAATTC
>JAGQZQ010000147.1 GCA_020435415.1 Flavobacteriales bacterium | reverse complement strand
ATAGTCAAGAGCAGGGTCCCCCGGAGTTCCTATGATCTGATCCACACTTGAACACACCACCACATCCGGACCCGCATCAGCTATAGGAGCAACGATTTCTGAGATGTTGATGCAGAGGTTGGGCGTTACGGAACAGCCATTGTCATCCTCCACCAAGGTAATGCAATACTGACCGGGTGTATTCACCGTTTCAGAGCCATCGGCAGCGGTGGTAATTACCACATCATTGGCTCCATCGAGTTGATAGGTAATATCAACCGGGAATGCGCCTGTTACGAGGTAATCCAGGTCAATGTCGGCTCCTTCACAATAGGAACTATCCGCAAATGCCCACTGAGCCGAAGGTAAGTCGTTGACTATGAGCGTGACGGGGGTTCCGACAGAAGTATTTACACAGCTATTTCCATCGGTAACCGAGGTAATAGTATAGGTACCCTCATCACCACTGGTGTACTGCGTGGCTGCGTTGGTAATTCCGTTGAGGTTGATGTCCACAGGGCCGTTGATGCCATCGTCGTAAGCAATTACTACATCCCAGTTGGGCGTTCCAGTCAGCGCAATATCGAAATCCCATGTAGCTCCGTCACATATTTCGCCATCGGCAGTGAGATCGGCGGTGGGCAATGGATTAACGGTAATGGTAGCACTTCCATTGGTAGTCCCTACACAACCGGTGTTATCAATTGTATCTATAGTGTAAATGCCTGCATTGCTCACATCAACCGTATAGGGAGTTGTGGCTTGAGCGGCAACCACCATTCCCACCTGGTTCCCATCTTGCAGAATCTCAAAGTTCCATTCCGGGGTTCCCGTGAGGTCCACTGTAAGGGTGGTGGTCTGTCCGGCACAAATAGTAGCATCTCCCGATATAGTAGCTGTGGGAGTATCGAGAATGGTGAATGGCATTGCTTCGGATATGGAAATGTTGGGATTCCCCAAATCCACAAGACCATTGCCCTGATCGTTGCCGGCGACGGCGACGAGATAATACTCAGTACCATAGGTCAGTGTGCCTGCCATATCGAGGTCAATGTCCACATCCCAGCAATTGGCTGCTGAGATATAGTACACCACGGCACTGTTATAGTCGGCATCACTAATGATCAGAAAACTAAGGACATCGTTTCCATCCAAAAATTCATCACCAGTGGCCGTTGCGCACACCAATCCATCACTACAAAACACCTGAGCTGTAAGATCGATCGTACCGGAATAGGTCAATACCGGACAATCGAACGTATTGATATCCAGCAGGTATGGTGTACAGCCTGAAGCATCTGAGATTTCCCATGTTTCCTCGTCACCTGCCGTCATAACTCCGCTGGTGTAGATATATGGCGGACCGGCAGACAGAACACCTCCCGCATCACTGCCCAAGGTTGGGTTAACATTATACGTAAGTGGGTCTCCCCCGGCGATTTCAAATGCAATTTGAAATTCCTCACCTGTATCGGCACATAATGTATCCATTGGAAGTACCGGTGCAGGTGCATCAAACAAGGTAATGTTCACCAAGCTGGCCGGTGCACTATTACAAGCCGCAGCGGTTGTACTATCGGCGATGTAGATGAGCTCGTAAGAATCGTTGGCTGCCGGGGAAACGGTAAAGGTGAACTGATCCGCAATATCTTCAAAAGTGAGGATGTCACCTGTACTTCCCTCTTCAACCTGAATATCAAAAGGACCTCCCGCAGTTGGGATATTTACCGTAAGCGTTGCGTCCGTTCCGGGACAGATGGTCTGATCCAGATCCAAGGTTGCGGTGGGAACATCCGTCACCTGAATGGTAACATCTGCATTATCGATCTGGGTGCAAATATTGTTGTCGTTGGTAAACGTAAGAATCGAATAGGTTGTAGTTATTACCGGATCCGCCGAAGGTGCGAAGTTGTAGCAACCGTCTGCTCCCAAACTTCCGGCAGGCAGATTGAATGAAGACGCGTTATCAATATCCAGGCTAAACGTATCTCCTGCATCATAATCTGAGAAGCAGAACGTCAACAATGGGGAACCTCCCAAACAAATCGTACTGTCCTGCGAAACCGAAACAGTAGTATAAGTATTCACCTGAATGTCAAACTGTCCGACAGGAGAAGTGGTGGCGCAAGCAGGAACTGAAG
Source organism: Flavobacteriales bacterium (assembly GCA_020435415.1). Taxonomy (NCBI): domain Bacteria; kingdom Pseudomonadati; phylum Bacteroidota; class Flavobacteriia; order Flavobacteriales; species Flavobacteriales bacterium. The sequence goes on along the minus strand of JAGQZQ010000147.1, from coordinate 2,479 downwards.
AATCGGTAATAGACGTGATCACAACATAAGCATCCTCATTGGGACAAAACTGAATCACGTCACCGTTGATCATTCCCGCCTCAGTGCCCGAGTCTATTACGGAATCATCGGTCGCATTGCGCAATTCCCAATCTACGTTCCATGGAGCATTGCCGGACATATTGCCAATAGCCAGGTCATAGCATGAACCGTCGCATATGATAGTGTTTCCGCTGATATCCACTGTTGGAAGTGGGTTGACTGTAATATCAACACAACTATTCAGCGTGGTTGTGCAGCTGTTGACATCAACAATTTCGGTGAGACAATAGGTCTCCGTACTGGCCGGAGTCACGTCAAAAGTAGCTCCGTTGGCAAGACCTGCAGGAACACCCATATCATTGCCCACTCCATCTTCAAGTGTCACGTTGAACGGACCGTTTCCATTGAGCGTGAATTCCAATGCCTCCGTTTCACCTGCGCAAATGGTCGCATCGGCAGCCAGTGAGCCTGTAGGAAGCGTATTTACAACAACCTCAGCACATGAATTCACGTCCTGATCACAGTTGGTACCCAGGTCGAGCACATTGGTTATGCAGTAGTTGGTAGTTGCAGCCGGTCCTCCCGCAATGAGCCAATCGAATGAATTGAACAGAATATTCATTACGATCGGAGCACCGTTGTTTTCAGTGTAGGTGACATCCCAGGGGCCGGTTCCCGTGAGGTCAAAGTGCAGTACTACATTCTCTCCTGCACATATCGTCGTTCCACCCGAAATAGTTGCGGTTGGCAATGGATCCACGTCGATGTTGAGAAGCGCCTGGTTCGTATTGGCACATAACGGAGCGGTCTGATAAGCAACAGATTCAACGCTCAGGGTCGTCGTAGGATCATCAACGGTAACAGGAATGGTGGCTCCATCGGCAACCGCCATGGACTGATTATTTCCGTCGGCGTCAACATAGTCTACATCGAACGTTCCGGGTTGATCGATATCAATTTCCAGATTGATGGCTTCTCCTTCACAAAGCGTTCCCGGATCGATGAAGCTTGCTGTAACAGTAGGCTTTACGGTAACCGTAACCTGACTGGTTGTATTGTCGGTACAGGAAGGTGTGTTGCTTCCGGTAACAGCCTGTAGTTCATATACGGTAGTCGTTGTAGGGCACACCTGGAATACATCCTGATCCACTACTGCAGGCACCACTTCGGGCGCGCCGGAAGTGAGGTTCATGAGTGTAACACTAAACGGTGCAGTTCCGGAAAGCGTAAAAGTGATATCCGTGCAATCGCCCTCACAGATGGTGGCATCACCAGCTATACTTCCCGAGGGAGGTGGCGCGCTTCCTACGGTGAATGTGGTGTCGCGCATGCACGTAGGCAGCATACTTTGATCGATGACCGTAACGGTGTATGTTCCTCCGGTCAGTCCTGAAATATCTTGCATAATAGCTCCGCCAGGGAACCAACTGTACTGGTAAGGTCCATCTCCGCCGAAGACTTCCAAATCAATCTGCCCGTCGTTCCCATTGCAGGTTTCATCAGTAACAATACCCGGCAATGCATACAGAGATACATCCACGAGGATAGTGTCCCTCCAGTTACATGCTGTGGCGGCATTATTGGCGATCACTTCAATTTCGAGCGGTGAAAGCGGAGTAATATTTTGAATGCCACCAGTGCCCACGAAGCCCGGAGCTTCCACCGAGCCTGAAACCAAATTCCAGGAATAATCACTATCGCCACTCGCCAAGAGCGGCAACATCTCTCCCGCACAAATGACGGTATCGAGAACCGAAGTGAACAAAGTAGTACTGATATCCACGGTAATCACCAATTGATCGGACGTAGGCATGACGCAAGCGTCGTCCATGGCATCGATGGTTATGGTAAACGACCCCGTGGCGTCGTTCGGAACCAGGGCGCAATACTCTGCCTGCACCGGATTGGTACCATTGCTCACCACCTCTCCATCGGGAAAGTTAGCAGCATCGAGAAAATCATCGGTAAGCGTGATCGATCGAAACGGGTTAGCATTAGCGGCTTCTACGGTGAAGCAAAGCGAGTCACCCGCACATACCTCGAGGTGAGTACCACTGATAACCGTGACGTCACTGTGTGCCGAGAGTACACCGGGTGCTGTAAAAGCAGTTACGGAGTTATCACATAAACGAATCGTAAAGGTGAGACTTTCCAAAACGGTACCTACCAGGTTCCCACCACCGTCGAACATGTCGATTTGAATACCAACAATGTAGTTTCCAAACTGATTGGGGGCAGTAAAGGTGATTTCACCTGTTGCCGGATCTATTGCGGCACCAGGTATTGGAGCTGCGCCACTAAATCCCACTTCCCAGGGAGCAGGAACACCACTTGTGGTAAGGACATCTGTAAACGAATATTGCAGGGTATAGCCCGCCGGATTGGAAATGGTGGGCGTGTATGCAACAACATCACCGGTACAGTAATAAGGCACAAAAGGGTCTATAACCACTGATTG
>JAGQZQ010000146.1 GCA_020435415.1 Flavobacteriales bacterium | reverse complement strand
CACCGGCGATGTTTCTGTTAACCCGTAACCTTCCTGCACCTTGATTCCGGCACCGTTGAAAACCCGTGCCAGCCTGGGTTGAAGGGGTGCTGATCCCGAAACGATCGTCCGAACCTGTCCACCAAGAGCCGCCTTCCACTTGCTGAAAATCAGTTTTCTTGCAATCCCGAGTTTAAAGGTGTACCAGGCACCATTACCTCCGTTATATTCATATTTTAATCCGAGGTCCAGCGCCCAGAAAAACAATTTCTTTGATATTCCCTCCAGTGTTTCGCCCTTTGCCACGATCCGGTCGTACACCTTTTCCAATAACCTGGGTACCGCTGTGAACATGACCGGATGTACTTCCCTGATATTGTCACCGATCGTATCCATACTTTCCGCGTAGTACACCCTGGCACCGGCATACTGGTACATGTACACGAGCATCCGTTCAAAGATGTGACACATGGGCAGGAAACTGAGGACCAGCTCTCCTTTACTCACCGAACACAGAGGTGCACAACTGGTCATGTTGGACATGATGTTGTCATGCGATAGCATGACGCCTTTAGGACTTCCTGTTGTACCCGAAGTATAGATCAGGGTTGCCAGATCATTTGCCTTTACATTATCCTGGATCGTCTTCAACTCATCAGCCCGGGGATTTGCCTTTCCTGCTTCCACCAATTCCGTCCAGTGCCTTACCCCTTCCAGTCGGTTAAAACTGTATATCTCCTGTAAGGATGGCACATCTTTCTTCACGGCGTTAACTTTGGCATACAGTTCCTGATCGGCGACAAAAACGATCTTCACTTCCGCATCGTTCAGGATGAACTTATAATCCGATTCGCTGATGGTGGGGTACATGGGGACGTTGATCATCCCGGCGGACAGGATGGCCATGTCCGTAAAGTTCCATTCCGGTCTGCTATTGGAGACCATGGCCACTTTATCACCCGGCTTAAGGCCCAACGAAAGCAATCCGGCACTCAGGTGCTTCACCGTTTCAACATAGGCAGCCGTGGAGGTGCCAGTCCATTGACCGTTCACTTTGGCACCAAAACAATCTTCCTGGGGATACTCCGACAGGATGTAGGGAAGAATATCAAATATGCGCTGGACGTTCATGGGGCTTTTGCAATTAGATTTCTACCAACGAATGTAAAGAAAATATGACTTGTTTGAGATTCCTATACGGAAGGGGGGACAAGAAGTTATTCTGCCTTTGTCCGTCGGAATTTACCCGTCATTTTCAACACACCCCATCTAAGTAAAAGTATCCATGGCGTACCATGTAGTACCACATCAAACCAGTCTATGAACTGCATGCCCACTGCCCCACCGGCAATCCAGCGTATCTTTCCCCAGATATGAGGTTCAGGCACAAATGGCGCCAGGCCAAGAGTCAGGCACATCGCCACCAGTAGCCCCGGACGTGTCAGGATACTTTCGCTGTCATTCCCCTTGTTCACCCGGACTCTCCTTTGCTTTAAAAACATCCCCGGTCAGGTTAAGGGTGGCAACGTAGTAGTCTTGCGATACGGCAAAGCTTGAAACGCCTCCTTCTACATCCAGTTGTTTCCAGGTTGTCTGAGGTTCCAGCCAGACCATCTTACCATCCACCATGGCCTGTACAGGAAGGTCAAATTCACGCACGCACTGCACCCAACGGTACCTGACCCCGCGATCTGTCAGCATGTATTCCAGCACCGGAATACGCACATCGCGGAGGTACTGATCGAAAACGTGCGATAAATCCCTCCCGACACTTTTGCTGATGTATTCTTCGACCTGTTTTGAGCTCACATTCCTGTGATAGAACTCCCGATTCAGCCCCCGCAAGGTCAAACGCCAGATGCTATCGTTCTGAACCGTAGTACGGATCATGTGCAGGAGATTGGCGCCCTTGTAGTACATATCTCCGGACCCCGGATTATTCACGTTATAATTTCCAATGATGGGGCGGTCATTTCGGATACCTGGCCGGGTCCCTATAATGTATTCTGCGGCAGCTTCCTTTCCGTAATAATAATCGAGATACAGGCACTCTGAGTAACTGGTAAATCCTTCATGAACCCACATATCGGCCGCATCCAGATGGGTGATGTTATTGGCAAACCATTCATGCCCGGATTCGTGGATAATGATATAGTCAAACTTCAACCCCCAGCCGGTGAGGCTCAGATCACGTCCACGGTAACCATTCATAAAGCCATTGCCATATGCCACTGCGCTCTGGTGTTCCATACCGAGGAAGGGCACCTGAACCAGTTTGTAGCTGTCTTCATAGAACGGATACGGACCAAACCAATGCTCAAATGCGCGGACCATCCTGGGTACCTGTTGAAATTGCACCTCCGCCGTATCTTTCATGTAGCTGAGAACCCAGTAGTCGAGGTCCAGGTTGCCTTTTTCTCCACCATAAGTTTCGTGCATCTGAACATAGTCACCGATATTGATGCTTACCCCGTAATTGTTGATCGGATTGGACACCTGCCAGTGGTAGGTAGCCCAGCCTTCTCTTCCGGCGGATGCGTATTGCCTTCCGTTGGAAATGGCGACGAGTGAATCGGGAACAGTCACGCTGATCTTCATGCTATCCACCTCATCATATTCATGGTCTTTACATGGCCACCAGATGCTTGCACCGATTCCCTGGCACGAAGATGCAATAAATGGTTTTCCATTCCGGTCCGTTCTCCAGGTGATCCCTCCGTCCCATGGCGGATTGGCGGCTTCAACCGGCACACCGCCAAACGATATCAGAACTGAGGTCTGACTCCCTTTTTTAACGATTTCAGGCAGGGTGATAAAATGCGCGTTGCCATCATCCCTCACTTTTAAAACCGCATCCTTATATTTCACTTCAGTGATCTTCATGGGATTCTGAAGGTCTATCTGGATGACTTTTCCATCTTTAAGGGCAGTGAAGCGAACTTCATTTGTTCCGGTAATTGTTTTGTCAGATGGATTCACCTTTATGGCCAGGTGGTAAAAGGTAAGGTCCCACCATTCCCTTTCGGGTGTGATGCTACCCCGAAGGCTGTCCTGGTGGGTAAAAGTGTGTTGCGCAGAGGATGTCAGAAAGGCAATCTGAAGAAAAAGGAAAAGGGTGGTGTAACGGATCATGGCATGATTGAGATTTCGGTTCAGACGAGCGCTAAAATAATGATAATCGTGAACCGGAGGATGGTATATTCACGCCACTAGTCCATGGCATTGTATTTAATCGCTCCGTTGACAATCGTCATCAATGCTTTTGTTTGCAGGATCTCCGCTTCATCCACTTTCATAATATCTTTCGACCATATGGTAAGGTCGGCCAGTTTGCCAACCTCAACAGACCCCTTGATGTCTTCTTCAAACGCACCGTAGGCGGCGTCGATGGTATAGGAACGAAGGGCTTCTTCCCTGGTCATTTTCTGAGCGGGTTCATAGCCCCCTTCCGGTTTACCATCCAGTGTTTTTCGTGACACCGAGGCATAAAAACAGGGAATAGGGTTTACGGGTTCTACGGGTGCATCTGTTCCATTGATAATGCGGCATCCGGTATCGTAAAGCTTCCGCCAAACGTACGCCCCTTCCACAATGCGCTTCTCTCCCAGGCGATCAATGGCCCATGGCCTGTCGGAAGCCAGGTGAATGGCCTGCATGGAAGGGATCACACCTAACGCAGCAAACCTGGGAATATCCTGTGGGTTTATATGTTGTGCATGCTCTATCCGAAAGCGTACATCATCGGCCTGTTTCGGATACTTTTTAAAGGCCGCCTCATACCGGTCCAGAATTTCCCGGTTTGTCCGGTCGCCTATGGCATGGGTACAAACCTGGTAGCCTTTCTGAAGGGCTTTCTCGCATACCTGGGTCACATAGTCCATATCTTCCGTAGCCATGCCTGAGGTTGAAGGCATATCTGAATAAGGTTCGAGTAACCATGCTCCTCTGGAACCCAGGGCTCCATCCGCATGGATCTTGATCGACCGGATGGTCAGAAAATGTCCGTCCAGACCAACAACGGGTTCCTTTTCCAACCACTGCTCCACCGTCGCCCGGTCTTCTGCGGATAACATCACATAGAGACGTATCCCAAGATCGGACTTTTTAAGTCCAGTGAAGAATGCCTCCAACTCACGTCCTTTGGAACCTGCATCCTGGAAACTGGTGATCCCGTTGCGCAGGCATTCGAGGACAGCCAGGTTCAAGGCTGCCATATCGGATTCCAAAGTATGTTCCGGAATGTGATCATCGATCAGGTCCTGGGCATCTTCGTTAAAAATGCCTGTTGGTTTTCCGCGTGTATCGAGGACTATCTCCCCACCTTCCACATGGGCATCGGGATGATCCAAAATTCCTGCAACCTCCATGGCTTTGGCATTGGCAAGTCCGGCATGACCGCTGGCATGGATCAACCATACCGGATTATCGGGCGAAACGGCACTCAGTGCATCATGGATAGGAAAACCGTTGACCATGTTTTCCGGCATATGTGTCCATTTGCTTTGATGCCAGCCTCTCCCGAGAATCCACTCTCCCGGCTTTTTCTTTTTCACCTCTTCCCGAACCATGGCGATGACATCATCATAGCTTTGCGTTTGCATCAGATCGAGGTTCATTTTATAATAGCCGAGTTTCAGGAAGTGACCGTGACCTTCGAT
>JAGQZQ010000145.1 GCA_020435415.1 Flavobacteriales bacterium | reverse complement strand
GGGGTAGGAAAGTCAGACGAGGAGATCAACCTTGCGCTGGACATGGACATATTTTGTTTTAACTGCGAGTCGCGCCAGGAGATCCGGGTGATTGATGAACTGGCGGCGGCCAAAAACAAAACGGCGTCCATCGCCTTGCGCATCAACCCCAATGTGAATGCCAATACCCACAAGTATATCACAACAGGGCTAGAGGAGAATAAATTCGGTATCAACATCTGGGAGCTGGACAAGACCCTGGAGACCCTGAAGAAATCGCCGAACATCAAATTGATCGGTCTGCATTTTCATATCGGATCTCAGATCATGGACCTTGAAGCCTTTAAAGGACTTTGTCTGCGGGTAAATGAAATACAGGAGTGGTTCTACAATCATCACATTATCGTAGAACACATCAACCTGGGAGGCGGCCTCGGTGTAGATTACCATCATCCCGACGAGAATCCCATCCCGGATTTTGAGACCTATTTCGGTCTGTTCCGGAAATTCCTTGAACCCCGCCCAAGCCAGAAGATCCATTTCGAGCTGGGACGCTCCATTGTCGCCCAATGTGGAAGCCTGATCTCAAAAGTGCTTTATGTGAAGAAAGGCATCAAGACGAACTTTGCCATCCTGGATGCAGGAATGACCGAGTTGATAAGGCCTGCCCTGTATCAGTCTTACCATAAGATACAATCCCTTACGTCACGTGAGGGAGAAGGGGAGGAGAAGTACGATGTGGTAGGTCCCATCTGCGAGTCTTCCGATTGTTTTGGCAAGGCTGTGATGCTTCCCGTTACCCGGCGTGGTGATCTGGTCGCTTTGCGCACCACTGGTGCCTATTCGGAAGTGATGGCCTCTTCCTACAACTTGAGAAGCAAAGCAGAGGCGGTTTATAGTTTGTAGTTGCTGGTTTCTGGTTTCTGGTTTAAGGTTTAAGGTTGCCTTACCTTGGGCATATGTGGCAAGGGATGAACATCCTTAATTCACCACATCACCACATCACCACATCATCACATCACCACATCATCCCATCATCGCAATCTCCTGGAATAGCTCCGTCAATTCCTTCGGCTTGCTGAAAAACGGTGAGTGACTGGTCTGCATTTGGTAAACTTTTCTGCATGGTGTTTCCGCATACATTTTTCGTTGGATGAAAGGTGTTACGGCACGATCTTCCAGGCATTCGATGTAATAGCGGGGCACGCTGCCGAAATTCTTCTCGCTTAAATTGAGGATGGTTGTACCGGATTCGATCGGTTCGCTTCCTAGTATCACTTTGGCCATTTCGGTGATGTCATCTTCACAATCATGGTAGAGCCCTTCTTTATAGATCGCTGGGTCCAATGTGTGAGATCGTGTTGCAAGATCAATATTTACATAGGGTTTGAGCCAACCTTCTTTGTCTTGTGAAGAATAAGTTTGTTGGGTCTTGCCATCGGGTATTAGGTAGGCGGCCAGGTAAATCAGTTTTTCAATCTTTTCAGCTCTGTGTTCCGCTACCTGTGAGATCATAATACCGTTTTTGCTGTGTCCCACCAGAATCACAGGTTGTTCAATGGAGTCTATGAGGTTGCAGATTTTTTGTACCGTCTTCTCAAAGGTCACGTCCTGAACAGGTGTTTTATCCCTTCCCATTCCGGGCAGGTCTATGGCGAATACCTTATGTCCTGCTTTTTCCAATAGTGGTGTGACTTTATGCCAGTTCCAGGCACTGTGCCATGAACCGTGGATAAGGATGAATGTTTTCATTGCAGTAGTTTCTGATTTCTAGGTTCTAACGTCTTAATTCTTATTTCTTAACTCTTAATTCATTTCTCACATTTTCCCAGCCTATCATGGCGGTTTTCCTGGAATCGCCCCAGTGATAGTGTCCGAAGTGTCCGGTGGATCGTATCACACGGTGACAAGGGATCAGGTAAGCTACGGGGTTATCTCCGATGGCGGTTCCTACCGCCCTGGATGCTTTCGGGTGTTTAATGAACTCGGCGATCTGACCGTACGTCGTGAGATTTCCAGAGGGAATCCGTATTAAGGCCTCCCATACCTTCAGCTGAAATTCCGTGCCTTTAAGGTGAAGTTTGATCTCATGAAGTTTGGTCCAGTCGTGCTGAAAGATAAATAGCGCATTTTGTTGAATGGTGTCGGTCTTCTGGATGAAGGTGGCATTGGGGAATTGTGAGATGAGCTCATTCAGCGATTGTCCTTGGTCGTCGGCAAATGCCAGGTGGCAGATACCTTTGGATGTGGATGCGATCAGGATGTTGCCGAAGGGACTGTCCGCAAAGGTGTAGTGGATGGTCAGACTTCTGCCGCCCTGTTTGTATTCAGCCGGGGTCATGCCTTCTATGTTGATGAAGAGATCGTGAAGACGACCTGTACCGGAGAGGCCGGTGTGATGGGTGGCATCTGAGAGGGTTGCCTGACTTTCTTTTAATAACTTCTTGGCATGCTCAATGCTGATGTATTGAAGAAACTTCTTTGGACTTACCCCTGCCCATTCCTTGAACATACGCTGGAAATGAAACGGACTCAGGTGAACTTTCTCCGCCACTTCGTCCAATCCGGGTTGTTGCCGGAAGTTGTTCTGGATATAGCCAATGGCGGTGGCAATGCGGTTAAAATCGATGTTTTCCTGTGGGTTCATGGCAGCTCTTGCTTTTGATAATGTAAAAGTAGAGAAGCCCGCCGCCACTTACCACCCGAAAGTTGCGGAATGTGGTTTTACTATGCGGTGATTGAATTCACGTTGGTTCTATCCCTCTTCCTTCAGACTCCAAGCCTCCGCCTTTTCCGCGAACAGCTTTTTTGTCTCCGTCCATGTTGTGCTGAAGAGTTCTGATTGCCGGTAGGCTTCCAGGTCTGTTTCACTATCCCATATGCTGTACGTGAAGAAAATAGCCGGGCTGTTGACGTCGCAGTATAATTTCACCCCCTTGCAACCGGGAAAGGCTCTGATCATAGGGGATACACGTTCGAATATGCGTCGGAAATCCTGACAATGCTCAGGACGGAAGGTCATTTTTACAATGCGGGTAAGCACGGGGTGATGTGGTGATGTGATGATTTGGTGATGTGGTGATGTGGTGATTTGGTGACCTGCCAGCCGAAGCACTAGCCATTGCAAGGCAGGCTGGTGTGGTGATGTGCCAGCCGACGCCTGGGCCATTACCGGGGTAGGCTGGTTTGAAAATTGCACCGCAAATTAAGATTTATCGCTTACTTATTTGAACCACCAGCTTACAACTTAATCATATAACGGTTGGGTTATATATGTTTCTTTAGTTTGAGCATGCAATGGTTATCTGCAAATACACGGCATCTTTCTGTATGCTGTTGCTGTATGCTGTTGCAGCATTACCAGTACATCTCCACAATCTCATCCAGCATTTCCTCAGTCAGTGGTTTTGTTCTGAAGTGCAGTGGGGTATTCTGAGCAGCGGCTCTTTTGATGTCTGCCGGGTTGTTTGAAGAAGTGAGGATAACCAGCACGGCGGTTTTCCGGAGTTGACCTTCAAGGCCACGGTAAGCCTCAACGAACTCCCAGCCATTCATACCGGGAAGGTTCAGGTCTATAAAGATCAGGTCAGGTTCCTGGTCGGGGTCGGGTGGCAGGTTTTTCAGATAGTTGAGTGCTGCGGCTGCTGTTTGGCGCTCTACAACCTGATTTGCCCTTTCGCTTTGTTCAATGATCCGCTGATGGTAGAAATTATCAAAACTGTTGTCATCCACCAGCAATATCAGGTTTACTTTTTTCTTAACCTGCCCTGAATGTATCATCATATTCCAATATGGTTTCAGTGTGTACAGACTGATCATTGTCAGGATCAATGCAGAACACAATCTTATAAAGCAACGGTATCAATGCCCAAGTAGTTATATGGGAATACCATGTTTTTGTTCACAAAGCGGAGGTGAAGTCGGGTTCTTCGGAGGTGAAGCCAACCATCATGCAGGTAAAGATAGCATGTTCTGAAAGTAAATGGAAATGATATTGGGATTCAGGTGTGAATATGTTGGTGGTACACGTTCGTTACACACCCCTTCCATCAAAAAAATCCACCCTGAGAATTTCACCCACGCGCAATCCCAGGAGATTGGCGGCATGGCCTTTGTTGATCGCAACTTCCAGGTATCCTGCAGCTCCGAACAACGCCAGTTTCTCGCCTTCGGGTACTTCGTCGTACGATTGGTACAACTCTGAGATGTCGTATCCGGGACGCCGGAAGGAGATGTTGAAGGCTTTGCCTTTGCCAATCTGCCTGAAGTCGTTGGCAGTAATGTTGGTGATTACATTGCCGTACACGTCTATATAAATGACACTGCCTTTGATCAGGTTGGATTCGGTCACAGGTTGAAGGACGGTCCGTTGCATAAGGTTATGGTAGGTTCTTCCGAGTACTTCCAGGGTGCCTCCCCTGGCCAGGTGACATGCAGCCTTAACAAACAAGTCCTTTTCGGGAAAGGTCATCAGGTCGCTGTCTTGATTTATTGTCAGTTCTACTACCTTGGATGGCGGCTGATCCAACACAATGGAGAACAAGCCGTTGTCCGTTCCGATGAAATAATGACCATCATATTCCAAAGCCACATAAGTTGTATCTCCTCCCGGGTGTGCGTTGACCGCAGCCATGTGAACGGTGCCTTTCGGGAAATTCGGATACGCATTCTTTAAAACAAAGGAAGCCTGGAAGATGTCAAAAGGGTC
>JAGQZQ010000144.1 GCA_020435415.1 Flavobacteriales bacterium | reverse complement strand
CCATCGATGATCACGATGCCAGAACGGATTGGGGCTGGAAACCCGATTTCGGCCTCGAGGAAATGACGGCGGATATGCTGTCAGAGCTGCGATCGCATGGCGAAACCAATTGAGTTCATTGCCGTACAATAGACTAGGCAGTAAAACCTATTGAAAAAAAGGGATATTTGTCGAATTGAAGCTTGCTTTGGTCTAACAGTTTAAACCAGATGCACGTTTCTGCGTAAACGTTGAACATAAAAAGTGAACGCCAAATGCAAGGTGTTTTTTTGGTGTAACGAGTTCAGGTAAGAGTGTGTTATGAAAAGGTGTAGTGTTATCATTACTTTAATTTTTGTTACGACATCCATTTTTGGAATCTCTAAAGCGCAGGATTTCAAAATCGTGGAAGGTGACACGGTCAACTTTGTTGATGCAAATCAGCTTAAACAAGGGCACTGGATTTATCAGGGGAAAGATAAACCCGAATGGAAATGTGAAGCGGAGAGTAAGGTAGAAGAGGGGCAGTATGCCGATAGCCGCAAAGAAGACATCTGGAAACAATATTATTGCAATGGCGTGGTCAAGAACGAGATCACCTATGATAATGACAAGCCGCTCGGCTATGCTAAATTCTATTATAAGACTGGTAAAATGTCTGAGGAGGGCTTCTGGAAAAATCAGAAGTGGGATGGCTCCTACAAATTCTATCATGAGAATGGCAACCTTGCCTATGAATGGCATTATGAAAATGGCAAGAGGCAAGGGGTTCAAAAGTATTACCATGAGAATGGCAAGCTGATGATCGAAGGAACCTGGAACGGCGGGAAGGAAGATGGCATTCAAAAAGAGTACTACGATGATGGTTCCCTGAAGTCGGTGAAAGATTACACAGGAGGCAAGATCAATCCAGAGAAAACGCAGGTGTTTGAGCAAAAGACCAAGCCGGTAAAACCAAAAGAAGAGGAAGCTCCGGTGGCAGCAAGTTCCAGTGAGTCCATGAATGAAATTCCACTTGAGGTTAGCGGAAACGATCTGGGTGTGTTTACAGGATCAGGAAACCACAAGCTATACAATAAGAAAAAGCAAATCTGGAAGGAAGGTTTCTTTGAAGGTGGAAGGCTCATCAACGGTAAGATATACCAGTACAACAGAAGGAATAAACTTGAGCGAATCCTCGTCTTCAAAAACGGTATACTTATTCAGGAAGAGATTGTAGAGTAGCTGACAATTGTACGCTTATGAACCGGTGCGGGACGTCTTCCCACACCGGTTTTGTTTTTCAATCCCGAATTTTCTTGTTTCCTTTGAAAGCGAATGCGAGAATGGTATCCGCACGGCAATGATTAAATCCAATGGAAGGTACGCTCAAAGTTTACAATACGCTGTCGAGACAATTCGAAGTCTTTGAACCTATTCGTCCGCCCCACGTGGGTATGTATGTTTGCGGACCTACCGTATACGGAGAAGCACATCTTGGTCACGCCCGTTCCGCCATTACTTTTGATGTGATATTTCGTTACCTGCGCTTGTTGAACTATAAGGTGAGGTATGTGAGAAACATCACCGATGTAGGACATCTGGAAAATGATGCAGATGAAGGTGAAGATAAGATCGGGAAGAAGGCCAGGGTAGAATCACTTGAGCCCATGGAGGTGGCACAGCATTTCAATAACAGTTATCACCAGGATATGCAAATGCTCAATTTACTGCTACCCAGCATTGAGCCGCTTGCATCCGGACATATCATAGAGCAGATCGAAATGATCCGCAAAATTCTGAAAGCAGGCTATGCGTATGAGAAGAATGGGTCCGTTTACTTTAACGTGAAGAAGTATGCGGCCTCCAACCCATACGGATCCTTGTCCGGCAGGGTGCTTGAAGACTTGCTTTCTCAAACCAGGGATTTGCAGGGACAGGATGAAAAGGCGTTTCAGGGCGATTTTGCACTCTGGATCAAAGCAAAACCCGAGCATATCATGCGATGGCCATCCCCCTGGAGTGATGGCTTTCCTGGCTGGCATCTGGAGTGTTCTTCCATGAGTACAAAGTACCTTGGAGAACAATTTGATATCCACGGTGGAGGTATGGATTTGCTTTATCCGCACCATGAGAACGAGATTGCCCAGTCTACGGCATGCAACGGACAAAGTCCGGCAAAGTATTGGTTGCACAACAATATGATCACTGTGAACGGGCAAAAGATGGGTAAGTCGCTGGGAAATTTCATTACCCTTAAGGAGTTATTCAGTGGGGATCACGCGAAACTTGAACAAGCGTATCACCCGATGACGATCCGCTTCTTTATCCTTCAGGCCCATTACCGAAGCACCCTTGACTTCAGTAATGAAGCATTGCAGGCAGCGGAGAAAGGTCTTGCCAAACTCATGGAGGCATGGCATAAACTCCCTGATCTCCGTGTGTCCGATAAGACTGAAGGTGATTTGCCGCGTCTGGAAGAAAAGGCACGGGCAGCCATGAATGAAGATTTTAATACACCCATGGTTATCTCCGCCATGTTTGATGCCGTTCGGTTCATCAATTCCGTGAATGACGGTCATGCCAGCGTCAGTGAGGCGGACAAACAAACATTAATGCAGAGCATGGGATCATTCCTGTTGGATGTACTTGGTATGCGGGATGACTTGCATAGTTCGGACGGTGCATCCCTAACCGGCGGATTGATGGAGCTGATCATCGCCCTCAGAAAACAGGCACGAGACCAGAAGGATTTTTCGACCTCCGATCGCATTCGTGATGATCTGGCATCACTTCGCGTGACGATAAAAGACACCAAAGATGGCACAAGCTGGCGTGTGGAGTAAATTCTTTGCAGCAACCGGATTGTGTTGCATGGCCCTCTTCGGCTGTGAACCATCACCGGATGGATCCGGGCAGCCCAATAACGCAGCTACCTCCGTGTCGCCTGTGGCAGATGTAAATGTACCTTCATTCAACCAGGATTCAGCATACGGATGGGTCCGGAGTCAGGTAGAATTCGGCCCGAGGATTCCGAACTCCGAAGCACATGAAAAATGTGCAAACTTCTTAAAAGCCGAACTCGAACGTCTTGGTTGGTCTGTTGCATTTCAGGAAGGAGAAATGCCTGCATTCGATAAAAGCCGCCTGAAACTTAAAAATATCATTGCCAGTCTGAATACAGATTCGAAGGACAGAATCCTGTTGGCCTCTCATTGGGATACACGCCCCTGGGCGGATCAGGATACCGGCCGCATCATGGAACCGATTGATGGTGCGAACGACGGAGGCAGCGGAGTCGGTATCCTGCTTGAAGTGGCCCGCCAACTTGCCATATCCAAACCTACCATCAGTGTTGATATTATCCTTTTCGATGGGGAAGATTATGGCCAACCGGAATTCAGCAACGATCCGCCGCAGGAACATTCCTATTGCCTCGGTTCACAATACTGGGCAAGGAATCTTCATACCAGTGGGTATTTCGCCAGGTATGGCATCCTCCTGGATATGGTGGGTGCAAAAGGAGCGCGGTTTGCAAGAGAAGGCAGGTCGATGTACTATGCTGAGAACATTGTGAATAAGGTTTGGAATATGGCTGCCAAACACGGCTATTCCGACCGGTTTTTATATCAAAAGGCACCGGCGATTACGGATGACCACTATTATATCAATGAAATTGTGGGTATTCCAACGATCGATATTGTTGAGTACGCGGAAGATACCAGAAAGTATTTCGGCGCATACTGGCATACACATCAGGATAACATGGAGGTGATCGACCCGCTGACCCTCAGGGCAGTTGGACAAACATTGCTGGAAGTAATCTATCGCGAACAATGATACCATTACCAGATCCGGAAAAGAAAAAACTTTTCCTGCTCGATGGCATGGCCCTGGTTTACCGGGCGTATTTTGCATTCAGCAAAAATCCCAGGGTTAATTCCCAGGGATTGAATACATCCGCATCCTTTGGTTTTACCACCACCTTGTTGGATCTGCTGCAAAAAGAAGAGCCATCACACATTGCCATTGCATTCGATACACCCGAACCTACCGTACGTCATGAAGAGTTTGAGACGTATAAAGCCCATCGCGAAGCGATGCCGGAAGATATTGCCAGTGCCCTGCCCTGGATCGACAAACTGGCGGATGCATTCCGGATTCCAGTATTGAAGATGCCGGGTTATGAAGCTGATGACATTATTGGTACCCTGGCAAAACAGGCAGCGAACCAGGGGTTTGAAGTGTTCATGGTGACCCCGGACAAGGACTTCGCGCAATTGGTCACGGATAAAGTGAAAATGTATAAGCCTGCGCGCTTCGGTAATGGCGCAGAGATATGGGGCATCCCCCAGGTGAAAGAACGTTTTGAGATACAGGATCCACTTCAGGTCATAGATATCCTCGGACTGTGGGGCGACCAGGTGGATAACATTCCCGGCATTCCCGGAGTAGGTGAGAAAACAGCCAAGACACTGATTGGTCAATATGGCAGCATCGAAAACCTGATCCAGCACGCGGGAGAACTCAAAGGAAAACTAAAGGAGAAAGTAACGGAATATGCGGATCAGGCCATGCTTTCCAAGAAACTGGCAACGATCATTACCGATGTACCGGTCACTTTTGATCCCGAAGAATTACGCCTTGAACAACCAGACGCGGATAAGATCACCAATATATTTGCCGTATTGGAATTCCGCACCCTGGCTAAACGCGTGCTCGGAGAAGAGTTGCAGGTCATGGCCAGGCAAACGGATAATAACGGATCTGCACAAACCAGCCTTTTCGATAATGACGAGGCGGGCTCAAATGATATGGGCCTGACGAATCTGAAAACGCTGGAGAATACCAAACACAGCTACCGCCTGGTTAGTGAACCTGCAGACGTGAAAAAACTGGCGGATGAACTTTCAGCCCTGGATACTTTCTGCTTTGACACCGAAACGACCG
>JAGQZQ010000143.1 GCA_020435415.1 Flavobacteriales bacterium | reverse complement strand
GACGCACCTTCTCGGAAACAGCAATGGTGCGGAAGCGTTCCAGCACGTCCTTGTTGACCTCAACCTCCACCTTTTTGCCCATCACGTTGTAGAGCTTGATTAAAGAGCAGGAAGCTTCGAGTTGCTCACCGTATGCCTGCCTACCGTCGTGTTGGCCCATGTATCGGCAGGCAGGCTGTTGCTGTATGCTGATTTCAGACTCTTTCCAGTTCCTCCAGCAGTGCCTTCCGCTGGGGATACTCTTTCCGGAACCGGTCGATCAGAACATCGACTTTTTCCCCGGCGCCCAGCTTACGCATTCTGCGCAGGAAACGGCAGGCCGTCTGGTAATAACCTCTTCCGGTATGCTGTTGGAGGTATTCGGTGATCTTCTGTTCATAGATTCCGGCCAGGTCGTCCGGGTAATCCTTTGCCAGGTAGGGTTCATATTCCCGGACCCCTTCCAGGGTGAGCGGCCCCTCACGTACCCATTGTATCAGGCGGTCCCACCATGCTTCGTCGATGAAGATCCGGGCAACGGTATGAAAATGACCCCAGGCGTCCCGCTTGCTCATTTCGCTAACCAGTTTTTCCACAAAGGCTGGCCACTCATCCACCTCAACATGGGTCTTCATCAGTTGCCAGTATTCTTCCTTATCACGGTGGGAGCCGATGAACAATTGCCTGGCATGGTCAATGATGGTGTTCCTGTCTTTTTTCTGCACGGCCACTTTCAGCTGCCAGTCCTGCCATTCATGCACCAGTCCGGGGTATTGCTTGCGGTTTTTGCGCATACCGTCTTCGGCGATACGGACGACCTCATCATAATCCCCTTTTGCGAATGCGTTTTCCAGGGCGGTCCGCCGGATGGTGGGGGTGGAAAGGTTTTCCCGGATAAGTTGTTCAGCGGCTTCGGGCTTCCCGGTCTTTTTCAGGAGAAGCAGCTTGATGCGCAGGGCCTGTTCCATCTCATATCTTGAAATGCCACCCGAAGGTTCCCGGAGTCCGCCTCTATTCGTCCATTCCGGTTCTTTCCCGGAATAAGTATGTATGACGCCATCCAGCAAAGCCATCATCTGGTCCGTTTCCTTTTGGGTTTGAACAAGCAGGACGGCGATGTTGAGCATGCCCGTGTGCCAGTCCCAGCCCTCGAACAGTTCTTTCTGGTACGCTTTGATGCAGTAAGCGAGCAGTGATTTCCGCAGATCATCGGATAATTTTGCGGAAGCAATATCGCCAAGCAGGTGTATGGCCTCGTCGATGGCCCCGCCGATGTCGCCGTTGCTGTCGTCGGCAAACTGAAAGGCTTTTGTCATCTCTTCCAGCATGGCGCAACTGATGAAGATGGCGCTTTGGAAGTTCCCGCGATCAAAGTGGTTCCGGGCCGTTACCATCAGGCCGTGCATCATTCTTCCCACATGCCCGGTGGCCGACCAGGGGATGAATCCGTCGCGGCCTGCGGCCTGGCGGAGGATGGAGCGTATCTGTTTGTTGTAATCTCCCTGTGACTCATCCGTGTTCTGATGGGCAAAGGCCGACAGCAGGGTGTTTCTGAAGGGAGAAGATTCTGCGGCTTTTTGGCGGACGAAGTCTTTCAGTTCATCATGGGAGATGTTTCCCAGCAATTCATCCACTTTACCGGCAACGGTTTTGCGTTTTTTCCTAGTTTCGGTTGCCGGTCTCTTTTTCCTTTGGGGTTTTTCCTTGGAGGCATCGGGTTGCAGGCCCAGTGTTTCCTGTTGAAGATAAAAGATCACGGCCACGATGTGTTTGCAAACGGGTCCCTGGTCGTACGGACAACTGCACAGGTGGTGGGTGACCGCATGGTCTTTGATCTGTAACCGTACCCTGTATTCTTCGGTGCCTTGCACAACGGCTTCGTACTGCCCGGATGAGGTTTCTTCCACTTCCTGTACCTGTCCTTTTTTGAAATAGGACAGTCCGCGTTTGAGGATGGTGTCCTCTATGAATTGCTCGAATTGTGTAAGTGGGATTTGCATGGCAGGCATCAAGGTTAGTATCCTTTATCTCACCTTCCAATAACCTCTTGTCCCACCTACCCGTTCGATCTTCCCATCCTCTTTCAACTTATCAAGATGATATTTTACCCCATCCTCCGTAATGTCTCCCAACACCTCTGCCAGTTCTTTCCTGCTCATGGACGGATTCTCTTTCAGCAGTTCTATGATCCTTTCAGGCATCTTTAGGGTAGTTATTCGGGTAGTTATTTGGGTAGCGATTTGGGTAGTACTCTTTTTTGATATCAGGGGAATGATCGTCTTAAAAATGTCCCCTTCCAGGAACTCCGGTTTCGCACCGGGTGTATAAATTCCGGTATATTTATTGACATTCCGTATGCCCGATCCCAGCTCGTCCACCCGTCCGATCTCCTTAAAGAAGCGCGCGATCACCGGATTCTTCGGATAGGGTGAGAAATTGGCCGGGTCAATGGCCCCCGAACCGTGAGGCCGGTTCCAGTTTTCGGCATAGACCCTGTTTTTCTCAATGATCAGCTTGGCCGGGAAAGCATTGGAAAATTCCCGGTGGATGAGCATGTTGCTGACCACTTCCCGGAAGAGCCTGTCGCGCAAACTGCTCCTGTGTTCGTTTTCCTGGTAGAACTTATCCGGCAGGTGTTTCTGGATAAAGGCCATGAGCCGGTCATAACTTTCAATGAGATTGGTGCGGATGTCATCCCGGTCATCGTAGCGATCAAGATTTTCTATACGAAGTATCGCATCGGTCTTATGATGAGGCAATACGTCCATGATCGTTTCATCTTTGCCAAAAAGTAGGATGGCAGCCAGCGTATAGCCATCCTTTCCGGTCTGATGATCGTGCTTGAACAACCCTGCTGACCGTAGTAATTCTTCATCAGTCATGCTTACCCAGGGATGTTCCTTATAGCCTGAACTTAAATTTTGAGCAGTGATACGAACCCGCTTAAAGAGCCCGGATTTGAAATCGGAAAGCCTGGTGTAAGGGAACACCCTGTTTTCCGAATAGGTGTTTTGTTTTCGCAAATAGAGTTGCGTAACCTGATCGGTGTGCTTGGTGACATCAAGATCCCCATCTTCATTGCGGTCGAATATCCTTCCGGCGGTGCTGTGTACCTGGGAACTTTCCGGTACATACACATGGATGATTTGCTTTTTCTGATATTGGATAACCTTTGCCGACAGGTAAAAGGGCGGACTGAGCTTATTGGGATTGTTGGCGCTTGTGATGATGTGGTCGATGATGGTTTGTATGCGGTCTTCCTGCACGCCTTCCACCGTACCGTCATTTTTCACGCCCAGCAGCAGGTGTCCTCCGTTGCGGTTGAGGAAAGCGCAAACGGATTCAAAAGCGTCTTTGTTCAGGTCGGTCCGCGAGGTTTTGAATTCGACCTCTATGCTTTCGCCTGTGTTCAGTATCTGCCGGAGTTGTTCGGGGTTCATGCCGCTGTGATTTCACGGGTGATGAATGAAATCATCCTGTGAAAGTAAGCATCCCGGTTCAGATTTTTGAACGGCTTTGAAAAATTCAGGAGCAATTTCCCTGAGATTCATCTGGACAGGTGTTCACCATATTCCGGATTACACTGCTCACTTTAAAACGGGTTTAGGTGTTCAGGTTGTTCGGATTATGCACAGGCAGAGTATGCAAACCAATTCTTGTTCTAAAATCACCCGTGTGACTTTCTACACCACTTGTTCCCCATTGCATTTCGGGAAATCCTCAGCTTTGCCCCAATCCAAATTACACACGGTGTTCGACTTTCAAAGACTGGACGTTGAGAGCAGCAACTGCATACGGCAACAGCATACAGTTCGGTAACCGAGAATCCCTGCCTTTTGGTGGAGATGATTCATTCCTTAGGCTGAGTATGTGAGACAATGTGCGCCCTCAAATCACCCCGGTGACTTTTTACATCCCTTTGTCTCCATTGCATTCCGGGAAATCCCCAGCTTTGCCCCAACCCAATCATACACCATGTTTGACTTTCAAAGACTGGACGTATACCACAAAGCCAAACAATTGCACAGGGACACGGTGCAGTTTCTGAATGAGGTCAAGACCGACCGGAACACGAATGATCAGTTGAAGCGTGCTTCGTTCAGCATCATGTTGAACATTGCAGAAGGCGCCGGGCGTTTCACCAAACGAGATAAGAAGAACTTTTTTATCGTGGCAAGGGGCTCGGTATTTGAATGCGCTGGGATCTTTGACTATCTGCAGGATGTTTACCCGGAGGCAGAAAGTTCCTGCAATATCTTCCTGGACAAGCTGGAAGAACTGTCCAAGATGCTGTATGGGATGATCAGGAAGTTGTCGGAGTAGATAAGGTCAGCAACTGCATACTGCAACAGCATACAGGGACAAAAACAACAAGAGCATACGGTGAATCGGAGGTTCTGTATGCTCCACACTGTATGCTCTTGCTGTTTTTGTAGCCCCGACAGGAATCGAACCTGTATCTAAAGTTTAGGAAACTTCTATTCTATCCATTGAACTACGGGGCCAGGTATTCTAATGCGCTAATGTGTTGATGTGCTAATGTGTTAATGACTATCAGAGTGTGTTTTCGTGGTGGCTGATTGAACTTTGTTTTTAACCGATGTTGAAATGATTCTTGATAATAGTTTCTGAATTGATAACAGGTCTTTCAATAAAACATCTGCGTTAGGGTAATTATGGGAATGCTGACAAAGAAGAAGCCAGTATTCGGTTTCGTGCGCCTCCTTCTGTGCAATTTTCAATTTATGTATAAAATCTGCTCGGCTTTCTGCCGTTTGTGCTTCCCTCACCAATGCGCCTATTGCTGTACCTGATCTCAACACTTGTCGACCAATGACAAACTTTTTCAATTGCTCCAATTCCTCGGCAAACCGAATGACACCTATCGCAAAATGAAAGGTGATATCAACAATCGGATTTCCCGTCTCTTCTTTCATCGTATTATTAACCACACTTTACTATTGCCAACAACCCTGTTCATCACCGCATCAGCACATCACCGCATTAGCACAGGCAAACCGAATGACACCCATCGCAAAATGAAAG
>JAGQZQ010000142.1 GCA_020435415.1 Flavobacteriales bacterium | reverse complement strand
TCCGAATTGGAAATATAGGCCGATACGGATGCCGTCTGGGCATCCACCGGCACCCAGTAGCCTTTATCCAACGCCTTGTTATACTCGCCGTGGCCGGAATAGTAGATCAATACATTGTCTTCCTCCTTCACATTCTCCACCAGCCACATCATGGCATTGATGATATTTTCGCGGGTGGCCTCCTCATCAAAAAGGGTACGCATGTGCTGAAAACCATAGCGCTCCTTTAACAATTTCTCCACCCCCTGGGCATCCCGTACCGCATTGTTCAGGTTTTTCCAGTGGCCTTTATAATTATCTATTCCTATGACCAGCGCATAACAGGTGCGCGATTTGATGGGTGCCGCTTTGGCGATATTCAATCCTTCCAGCGGATTGCCACCACGCAGAAGTGTCTCCTCTTCTGCCGTCTCCCCCGTCTTTACGAAGGCATACCCGCCATCTATCTCCTTATAGGTATAGATATATCTCCCCACCTTCATGGTGGCACTTTTCAAGGTGAACTTTCCATCACGCAGGTCAAACGAGAGATCATGCAATTCACGCATACCAAAGTTATCCTTGAACGACTGCGCCACATCGATAGGTGCCTGTACCTGTAACACACCGCCTCCGCTCACATTCATCATGAACAACTCCTTGTCTGCATCATATTTGGATAGACTGGCGTTTTCCAGACTCAGGAATCTGGCGGCATAATAGTCAATGGCCTCACGTTTGTGTTTATCCATGACCTGTTGCATTTGCGCGGGCGCAATGCGGGCTTCGTAATCCTCACTCCTTTCAAATTCGCCCCGTTTCCTCCAGCTGTTCACTTTCCGGTTCACGTAGTACTCCACCGCTTTTTCCGGTGAGCCCTGATATTTGTAAATAAGAGCGGAGCAACGTACAGGCTTGGAATCATAGTTATAGGGTGTGCAGGTATAACCGGTCAAGGCAAATCCACCATCTGCGGTAGTGATTAGCTGGCTCACATGCTCGTTCAATTCGCCACCTGAGATCATCTCCCAGTTTGCTGCAATCATTTTGGTATTTCCGGTGAGATTAAAGGACGCATACCCATTAAGAACAATATCATCGCTATTGGTTTCCCTTCGGTTACTTGTACCTGAGACCACCATGCCATCCGATCCGACAGCCATGCTGTTACCCTCATCATTCAACACTTGCCCGGCACCAAAATCCCATAGCCGTTTACCGGCCATATCTGTTTGAAGAAGCCAACGATCGCCCTGACCACCCCCCATGGATTCCGTAGTTCCCAGCGCCAGCAATTTTCCATCAAACACAACGATATCCTGAATGGCGTCGTCTTTCTCACCACCATATACCTGATCCCAAAGGATCTTCCCATTGTCGTCCAACGACACCATACGTCCCATATGGGATGTATAGGTATCGGTATTCATCGGCCTGAAATAGCCGCCTATCACATAATCTGTTTTTGTTTTGACGATCGCGTTGATATAGGTCCTGAAATGTCCATCGATTTCCTTCTCCCATAATTTATTCCCTGAATTATCAGCTTTCAACACATAACCATGTATGGTGCTTGATGCCTGCACCATCGTGTATCCGCCAAGCACAATGCTTCCATCTTCATTAACAACCAGGCAACTGGCTTCATCATC
Organism: Flavobacteriales bacterium; assembly: GCA_020435415.1. Lineage (NCBI taxonomy): Bacteria > Pseudomonadati > Bacteroidota > Flavobacteriia > Flavobacteriales > Flavobacteriales bacterium. Next base: position 3,501 of record JAGQZQ010000142.1, on the reverse strand, counting down.
GAACTTTCCTCCGAATGTTTTTTCCATCAACACCTCCCCAATGGCGTCTATGCGAACCAACCACATATCGCTGGCACCCGCGCCGGCTGATGTGGTATATCCGGCGATCAGAAAAGTATTCCCATCAACCACTATTTTATGACCTGCCTCTTTACCTGCATATCCGATCTTCTTTGTCCAGATCACATTTCCGCGGATGTCGGTGCGAACGAGCAGCATGTCGGACGACTTATTGTCTTCATTGAAAGTCTGCCCAACGGCAAGAAATCCACCATCAGGTGATTCAACCATGCTGTACAGTCTGTCGGATTCACTCAACGCGACAGAGGCACTCCACTCAAGTGCAGGTTGGGCCTGGCCGGTTATGGCTGCCAAAAGAATACTGGTGATGATCAGCTTAATACGCATAGGGTAAAAATAAGAATTCCCCGTTGCGTTCTATAGCCGTCTCCTATTTTGTTTACTGATAATGAACCCTATCACTTCACCACCTGCCGGGTGATCACGAAGTCATCCGAGGAAAGCTGAACAAGGTAGACTCCCTTGGGCAGTTCCTGCATGTCCACTACGTGCGTCTGCGCACCTTCATTCGCCAACCGATTGAAAGAACGCAAGACCTTACCGTCAATGGAAAGCAGGGTTAACGTGATGGTTGTGGGATGCGCCAGAGCATAGCTCACATTCAGGTTGTCTCCCGTGATTGGATTTGGAAATATTTGTACACTGACCTTCCCCTCCTGAGCCACCTCAAGTCCGGTCACTGTTTTATTCAACGTCCATACAACGCTATCCAGATGGCTGTTTGGATGACTGTCGCTGCGGGTCAGAATGGTGGTATCCAGGGTATACACCTTCAAAGTATGGTTACCAAGACTTAGACCCGAAGGATCCAATGCAAGACTATCCTGGCTTGCCACGAGCACCGACCCACTGGTTGTCCAGCTGAACGAAGAAACATTGTTACTGACCGTTGCACTGCCATCCAGGATCCAGCGTGATGCCATGGTGTTGGGAGCAGGTTGGACGTAACCGATGGAAAAGTCAATCGCTTGATTACTTACAGAAACGGAAGTATTCATGGGATCATGTTCATTGAGGGGATCAACCAATGAATGTATTTTTTCAACAATCGTTTCTGCGCATACACTACAGAACGGCTTACCCAGAACTTCCATCTTGCATTGTCCGGTACGCGGCTTTTTCCACGAGGCATCACCGGTATGCGAATAGATCCCGACGCCATTCACATTCATCCAGTTCTTCCATTTTACAAGGGTCGGACTGGTTTCCTTTGTCATATTCGGTTTCTCTTTCGCATACTGTGCACCCGCCCAATATTCATCTGCCAGGCTGGCGAATGAGTGCCCTCCTTCATGTAATCCGATCTCTCCGCTGCTGCCATGCGTACTGAAGGTGGCATACGTCCCGCCGGCGCCACCATACTCCGTGGAATTGGCGATCATGAACACCTGATCGTAACCCGGAAAATTGTTGGCCAGAACCGTGGCCACCTTTGAGTTGTTTGGCGATAACAGGCGATGAATGCCTCCGATATCAAATGAACACCCATAGAAATTATTCGGATTGGATGCCGGCAAACTGGAGCAATCCGAAGCTGTCCGGGGATGCTTGATTCCGGATTCCGGAGAAGGGACCTTGATTGTAAATACGTTAAAGTACTGTTTGTATTCCTTGAATGGCGATTGGGAAAACAAAAACCCATTCATGAAATCGGCAGCATCGTTGCTGTATTTACCCAACTCAGCGGAGGTATATCCATCACCAAGAATGACGATGTTGATGTATTGATTGATATCGCCATTGTACTGCAAAGTATCCACATCATAGGTTTGTGCGCGAAGGGTGGAGCACAGGCCCGAAAGGGTCAGGATCAGAGCGTATATCTTTTTCATAATAACCGGTGTTTATGTTTTTTATACTAAAGAGGTATTGAGATAAGGTCTTTCGCACCTGAGGTTTCCAGTGTTTCCCTGACCGTCACCCTGTTCTCGCCTCCTGTCAATTGAAACCGTACGGAGAAGTCAGCCTTTTCCAGCGATATTTCCTTCATCCGCATCTGGTGATCTTCACCTACATACTCCACTTGTTTTTTCAATGGATGCATCAGTCTGACCGAGTCAATGGCTTCATCCTTACGGTACAGGATACAGGTAAGGTAGTTTGCACCATCCGTATCTTCATTGGTATTTGATTTGACACGACCTGCGGCATATATCTTCTCATTTACTGTAACGTGGCTTTCACCCGTAATGGAATCCCGGTACATTGTCATGATCACAAAAACCATCGAGCTGTCGCCGTATGGATCAGACTCCGGGACCGGTTGCAACTGCGTAGATGTACTGATCTCCTTTTTGGGCTTACACCCCGACATCAGTCCTCCAACAATCATTGTTGATATGACAATTCTGTAAAACATGCTGATCCCCTCACCACGATTGTGGATGTTAAAAGTAGGCAACTATAAAGGAATGGGAAAGTAAAAATCCGTCAATTCGTCGGGCGGTTGCTCAAACCAGCTGGTATGGAAATCCGTGATTTCCCACCGCAGAAATATTCTGAAAGAAAGCTGTAGGGGTCTGATGGGTAAGCTTAAGAAATTCCTTGCGGAAATGGGCCGTATCAAAAAAGTGATGCTGATAACAGATGTCGGTGCAGTTTAAGTTTTTTGACTGGCGCGATTCAAGGTCGATGGCATTCCGAAAACGAACGATGCGTTTGAACAAAACAGGACTGCAACCGACAAAATCGTTGAACTTCCTTAACAGGCTGCGGCTGCTCATTCCACAACGATCAGGCAATTCTGAAATATGGACGGCTGGATCTTCCACGATCAACTCAACCGCCTTCTCAATGCCTGGCGGGGAAATAGGCTTGAAACGGTCCAATAAAAACTGCTCTGTAAACGCCATCCGCTCTTCGAATCCATGAAAGGCAAACAACCGACTGGCAAATGTCTGCCATCCGGGATTCGAATACAATTGGAAATTTAGCGGCGCTAATGCTTTATATGGTGTATCAAAAAAGCAACTGATACCTGTCGCATTGAAATTGACCCCGAAATGATCCACGTAACCCTCGTAATTTATCAGGACCGGCGTTGCATATTTTCCATAAATAACAACGGCATATGTATCCCTGTTGCCGGTATTCTCCAACGGCTTAACGGTGATGGATGCACGGTCACAGGACAAATACGCATTCTTAAGAAACTCCACTGTGGCACCTAGCTGCGGATAAGCATAAAATCGAACGGGGGAATGGTCCTCAAACATGTTGAAGCCCACGACATGCTTTCTCAGCAAAGCATTTTCCGGTTGTACATCTCTTACCATAAATCCCGCATTCAGACAAAATAGGGCCTGCGAAACCAATCGCAGTTTGCACTGAAAAGCCTACCACTCATTCCTGTCCTTTGTATTCAGGAAGATTAAATATAGCGAATTACCCTTTTGATTACAAGTCTGTTCATGAAGTGGT
>JAGQZQ010000141.1 GCA_020435415.1 Flavobacteriales bacterium | reverse complement strand
CCTTTGAAGAACACGCCACATTCTTCCTGGGACTGACCCTGCTTATTCTGGGCAATGGATTATTCAAGCCCAACATTGCCAGCATTGTTGGTAACATGTATCCACCTGAGAACAAGAAGAAGGATTCGGCCTACACCATCTTTTATATGGGTGTGAATTCCGGAGCATTCCTGGGTATGTTGATTTGTGGATGGCTCGGTGAAACACATGGCTGGAGTTACGGTTTCGGGTGTGCCGGGGTTTTCATGCTGTTTGGTATGTTGCAGTTCTATTTCGGACAAAAGATATTCGGCCAGATAGGCCTCAAGCCTGCGCGTCTTAAGCGCGAAGGCAAATCCAGCGAGGCACAGCAGGAGACGCGCATACCATTTACCCCAAGGGATTTTACCTGGCTTGGAGCATCGTTTGTATTCCTGGTGATTACATTGATTGCATGGAATACGGTTAACTACCCCAATGATGGCGCCAAGTATGCATCCGTGATTCCGTTCTGTATCATTATGGTCATTACCATTGTTCAACGACTTAAGAAATATCCCAAGATAGAGAAAGACCGACTGGGCTTGATTGCGTTACTGGCCTTCTTTACCGTATTCTTCTGGCTTGCCTTCGAGCAGGCAGGAAGCACCATGGCATTGTTTGCGAAGAATTTCACAGACCGAACACTCAGTAGTGCAGGAGAGATTACTTCATTCCGTTTCATTAGTCTGGCCCTAACGGTCATACCGATGCTAATCCTAACCTGGGTTCTCTTGGGAATGACACTAAGAATAGTAAAACGGTACCCACTAACTATACTGTTCACAGGATTGAGTTTTGTGATTATATGGTACATTGTCTTCCTGATCAACAAAGCCAACTTTGCCGAGGGCGAGCATGAAGTTCCTGCATCGTGGTTCGGAACCCTGAATGCGTTCTTTATCATTTCTTTTGCCCCTGTCTTCTCAAATTTGTGGACAGCACTCACAAAAAACAATCGAAACCCTTCAGGACCTGTCAAGTTTGCCATGGGACTCTTTTTGCTGGCAGCCGGTTTTCTGGCGCTCTCATTCGGTGCATCCACCATACCACAGGGCGCTACGACAGCTTCAGTGAGCATGATCTGGCTGATCCTGGCATACCTGCTTCACACATTGGGTGAACTCTGCCTTTCTCCGGTTGGACTTTCCTTTGTAAACAAATTATCACCCAAACGTTTGCTGTCCTTTATGTTTGGTGTATGGTATTTATCCAATTTCGTGGCCAATTTCCTGGGTGGATATGTCGGAAGTTTCATGAAGGAAATATCCGCCAAGAGTTCCATATCCAGCTTCTTCTTCATATTTGTGATCAGTTCTTCAGTGGCAGGACTTGCCCTGCTCCTGCTTAACAAAAAGATGAAAAAGATGATGCATGGCGTTGAATGACGTTCTGTCCGGCTTGAAAAAAGGGCCCGAAAATTGTACCTTTATAATAGGTTCTTAAGTTAAACCTATAAACAAGGTATCATGAGTTTATTCAAAAAAAGCCTGCTTATCGTGATGATTCCCGCCCTGGCGCTGGGAGGCATGGCTTTTGTCAATCATACCAAAGAGAAGCAGGACGAGAACGGTCTGATCCATTGGATTTCCTTTGAAGAAGCAGTGGAGCTCAACAAGAAAGAGAAGCGTAAGATGTTCATTGACTTCTATACCAGTTGGTGCGGATGGTGTAAACGAATGGATGTTACCACGTTCCGGGACCCGGAGGTGGTGAAGTACATGAACGAAAATTTTTATGCCGTAAAGTTCGATGCAGAGCAGAAAGACTCCCTCGTATACAACGAACACGTATTTAAATACAGGGATGATGTCGGCAGCAGAGGCATTCATGAGTTTGCCCTGAGCGCACTGAACGGACGTCCATCCTACCCCAGCTTTGTTTTCTTTGATGAAGAGATCAACCGGATCACCATCGTTCCAGGCTACAGGGATGCATCGTCACTGGAATCCATGCTGAACTGGATTAACGATAACAAATACATGAGCCAACCCTGGGACAAATATCACCAGGAGTTTGTTCAGCAAAAGAAAACCGAGGAAGCTCCGGTCAACAAATGAAGCGATTCGTATCCATACTGCTTAGCCTCATCACCCTTACTGCGACGTCCGGCGTGGCAGTGGGAACCCATTATTGCGGAGGCAAAAAAGTGGATACTTCTGTCATCACCATCAAAGGCCCGCATGATCCATGTTGCAGCAACATGAAATGCTGTAAGGATCAGGTGGAATTCTTCAAAGTTTCCTCTGAATTCAGTCTGGATGCACCTATACAATTCGCACCTGTCTTTTCTACGATCCAAACGATCTACCAACCCTTTGTTTTTTCACAACGCCCGATCCATAATTACTATTCCCGGGCGTTGGTGCACCCACCACCCAATTTCCACACCCAACATTCTTTCCTGCAAGTATTTCTGATTTGATCTGATACCGGATTACGGACACCAATTCATTCTCGTCCCATTTAATTTTCGGTATCATGTACAAATCACTATTTATATTATCGTTGTGCCTTTCAACGATCATGCCTGATGTGTGGGCACAGGCACCCATCAAAGGCAAAGTCACGGAACAGGACCCACAAGGCGCAGGCAAACCCATCGCCTTTGTTAATGTTTACTGGCTGAACACACAGATCGGAACCGCCACAAACTTTGAAGGAGCATTCGAAATCTCGCCACCGTCATCCTATCCGGCCACCCTTGTCATAAGCCACGTCCAGTACACCAATGACACCCTGACATTCCAGGTACGACCGGATCAACCCATCCTGGTCTCTTTACGGAAAAGCACCGACCTGGAAGTGGTGGAAAAGGTAGGTCGGAAGCAATCCACCAACATGTCCACGATCTCCACCATGGGCACGCAATACATCAATTCCAGCGAATTGAAGAAGGCACCATGCTGCAATCTGTCGGAAAGTTTTGAGACCAACGCATCGGTGGATGTGGTGTATTCCGATGCCGTATCCGGTGCAAAGAAGATTCAGATGCTGGGACTCGATGGCATTTACAGCCAGATCATGTTTGAGAACATCCCCCTCATACGGGGCATGGCATCGGCATACGGACTCGCCTTTGTTCCCGGTCCGTGGATCGAGTCCATCAGCGTGAACAAAGGCACCGGGTCCGTGCTGAATGGTTATGAATCCATTTCAGGTCAGATCAACCTGGAATATTTCAAACCCTCCGAAACAGATCATTATTTCATCAATCTTTTCGGCAGCCACCAGGGCAGGCTGGAGCTTAACGGCTATTTCACAGCCCCCAAGGGCAAGAAGTGGTCGTCGATGACCCTGGTACACGCCCACAATACATCCATGAAGGTCGATGGAAATGACGATGGCTTTCTCGATGCCCCATTATCATCTCAGATAAACCTGATCAACCGGTGGACCTACCATGGCACCAACCGGGAAATGAAGGTAGGAGGACAATTCATGGACTGGCATTCCGTGGGAGGGCAAACCACCTACGATCCGGAACATTTACCAGGTACACCAAATGGTTTCGGGGTAGATATCAACATCCGGCAATATGCGCTCTTTGCCAAGAATGGATTCCTTTTCCCATCCAAACCGGAAATCAGTCTGGGCCTGATAGCTTCAGCCCGACGCACCGAGCAGGAGTCGCTCTTCGGACTCTCGAAATACAACGGACTACATGATCAGGTGTACTTCAACAGCATCTTCCAATACCAGCCAACCCATCATCATCACCATTTATTTAAAGCAGGCATCAGTCATCAATGGGATGGTTATGAAGAAGATTTTGAAGGGCAACAGCCCAGCAGGGATGAATGGGTAACCGGTGCCTTCGGAGAATGGTCCTGGAATGACAGCACCCGCTTTTCTGTTATCACCGGATTGCGGGGAGATTATAACAACCTGTTCGGTTGGCTGGTTACCCCCAGAATTCATGCCAACTACAAACCCACTGAACTGACAGCGATCCGACTTTCATTGGGAAAAGGTTTCCGAAGCGCACACGTATATATGGAAAATCCGGTGGTATTCACAAGTGGGCGAAAGGTGGTGGTTCCTTCAACGCCTGAACTGGAAGAAGCCTGGTCTGCGGGACTGTCACTCCAACATAAGTTTACTTTCCTGGGCAGAAATGCTTCACTCGGAGCAGACTATTACTATACCTACTTTATCAACCAGGTGGTCATCGACCTGGATCAACACCCTCAGATGGTGTTTTTCAGGAACCTGGATGGGCAATCATTCTCGCATAGCATGCAGGCAGACTTCACTTTTGAACCATTTCCGTTAACGGAGTTAAGACTTGCCGCCCGTCGCTATAACGTACAGGTCACCACAGGTGGACAATTGCAGGACAAAGCATTGACGCCCAAAAACCGAATGATGGTGCACAGCTCGTGGCATGATACCAGGGAGATATGGCAGGTGGATATGACCCTCAATATTTTCGGGTCAAGCAGGATTCCGTCAACGCAAAGCAATCCGTTGCCCTACCGACGTGTCAACCGGTCACCGGGATATGCCACGTTGTCTGCTCAAGTCACCAAAGAATTCAAATGGCTGGAAGCCTATGCAGGCATGGAAAACATTACCAACTTTAAACAACCGGATCCAATCATTGCAGCCGACGATCCTTTTGGTCCGTATTTTGACGGATCACTAATATGGGGGCCGCTGAACGGGCGGTATGCGTATGCAGGGATCAGGAAGACGTTTAATTAGTCATTAGACTTTGGACAATAGACATAAGACAATAGACATTGGACATAAGACACTATACATTGACCATTTTCTAATGTCAAATGTCTACTTTCCCAATAATCATAAACCATGTTATTATGAAAAAAACAAAAAACATCTCAGTCACTTTGGGTGCCCTGTGGGCATTCATGATGATAGGAATTTTTGCGAATGCGCAGGAAAGCAAAACCGATACGGTGGTCATTAAAACCTCAGCGGTTTGTGACATGTGCCAGGAGAGAATTGAAAAGGCAGTGAAGTTTGTAAAAGGTACCCGGAGTTATGAATTCAACGCAGACACAAAGGAGCTTACCGTTATTTTTCGCCCGGATAAAACCTCAGCCGATGAACTTCGAAAAGCCATATCAGCGGCAGGTTATGACGCAGACGATGTGAAGGCAGACGAGAAAGCCTATGCTAAACTCCCGCATTGCTGCCAAAAAGATGGCCATCATGAAGATTAATCCAACTTATACAGTAGGAGGTGAGGAACGAGCCGAACTATCTGTATTTAGTTGGGGTTATCCCTCCCGTACCTACGGGATAGAAAAT
>JAGQZQ010000140.1 GCA_020435415.1 Flavobacteriales bacterium | reverse complement strand
ACTTAGTAAAGTCACATCGAGCAAACTATCCAATCCTGCATAATTCCTTGCGGAGCTGAAAAGATAATCATAAGGTCTGGCGACGATCTTGTCAGTCACCGGATTCATATGAATATAATTGAGTTTCTGCCAGATGAACTTATTAGAGAACAGTTCTTTGGATTGATTGCCATCTTGCCACACTTTATATTGTACGTTACGTTTCAGATGCCGGCATGCATCCTCAAAGAGCTTTGTCATCCATTCCTTGCGGCTTTCAGGTTCGTCATGCAGGAGTTTAATTATCTTCTTACTGGTAAATTTCTTGAGGTCACGAAGTATATCGGATAATACAGCATTTTCCTGTGCCTGACAGATCATGTGAAGATGACTGGGCATTAGACAATAGGCATAGATAATGAGACCTTTGTTTTCCTGACAGAATCGAAGGGCATCAATCATCATATTCTTTTGGTTGAGGCGGGTAAAAACATCAATCCAACCCACTACGGTTAATGTAATAAAATGCGCCTTGGTCTGATCGCGGATAGTGTATTTATCTGACATGCACCCAATGTAGGAAAAGCCCGAGGAGTGTTTGGTTCAAAGAGTGCTTGTTTCTTTCTTGAGTAAGAAAATATCGTGATGAGCACGGATTGCAAATCCGCGCTAGCCGCCTTCGAGAACATCCGCGCTAGCTGGACAATTTGAAGATTTGAGAATGTGGTTGATTTGGTGATGTGCCAATTTGAAAATTTGATGATTTGAAAATGGGGGAATTTGAGAATGGGGTGATGTGGTGATTTGGTGATTTCGTAATACATCTGCGAACCTCAAAGTTATACGGTACGGCAACCTTAAACTTTAAACCTTAAACCGGAAACCATTTTGTGATTTGGTGATGTAATGATGTGGTGATTTCGTAATGCATCTGCGAACCTCAAAGGCATACGGTACGGCAACCTTAAACTTTAAACCTTAAACCAGAAACCACAAACCAGAAACTTAGGTCCCGAAACCTTCCTATATTTGCACCATGTACTACAACAACATCATCGAAACCATTGGCAATACGCCCATGGTGAAACTGAACCGCATTGTGGCCGACGTGCCTGCCACGGTACTCGCCAAAGTAGAAACGTTTAATCCAGGCAACTCGGTGAAAGACCGCATGGCCCTGAAAATGATTGAAGATGCCGAGAAAGACGGACGACTCAAACCGGGCGGCACCGTCATTGAAGGCACAAGCGGAAATACCGGCATGGGACTCGCACTGGCGTGTATCGTAAAGGGGTATAAACTCATCTGCACGACCAACGACAAGCAGAGCAAGGAGAAGATGGACGTGCTTCGCGCCATGGGCGCAGAAGTGGTCGTTTGCCCTACCAACGTAACCCCCGAAGATCCCCGCTCCTACTACTCCGTAGCGCGCCGGATGAACCAGGAGATCCCCAATTCATTCTACCCGAACCAATACGATAATCTCTCTAACCGGGAAGCCCACTACGAAACCACCGGCCCTGAAATATGGGAACAGACCGAAGGCAAGATCACCCATTTTGTGGTAGGCGTAGGCACCGGAGGCACCATCTCAGGCGTGGCCCGCTACCTTAAGGAGAAAAATCCCGACATCAAGGTGTGGGGCATCGACACCTATGGCTCGGTATTCAAAAAGTATAAGGAAACCGGCGAGTTCGACGAGAAAGAGATCTACCCCTATATTACCGAAGGCATCGGCGAAGACATCCTCCCAAAGAATGTGGATTTCGACCTGATCGATCATTTTGAAAAAGTGACGGACAAAGACGGCGCCATCTACGCCCGCCGGCTGGCACGAGAAGAAGGGATCTTCGTTGGCTATTCCGCCGGATCAGCCGTAGCCGGTATCGCCCAGATGAAAGCACAGCTGAAAAAAGACGACCTCGTGGTCGTCCTCTTCCACGATCATGGCAGCCGCTACGTAGGCAAACTCTTTAACGACGACTGGATGCGGGAACGTGGCTTCCTTGACAAGGTCAGGTACACAGTGGCCCACATCATCCGTGACCGATTACCTCAGGATCATGATGTGATTGCTGTAAAAACCGATCAAACCATCGCAGAAGCCGTGAAAATAATGACCGAGTTCAACATCTCCCAGCTTCCCGTCATGAACAACGGTACGGTGGAAGGTGCCGTATCCGAAAGCAGTCTGTTCGGTAAGTTGCTGGACGACCCCAACCTGAAGTCATCCCCTGTGAAAGATGTGATGCTGGCACCATTCCCGGAAGTAAAGATGAACGATGCGGTGGAAGATGTCGCCAAGCTCATCACGCGCGAAAACCCCGCAGTGATTGTGCGTGACGAGAATAAGACCGTACATATCATTACCAAACACGACCTGATCAGGGCACTGGCCATCTGATCCATGCCGACACTTACAGACCAGACCGGCTATGATGTGAATGTACCCGACGAGGTACAACGCATCGTATCGCTTGTACCGTCGCAATCAGAATTGTTGTGGGACTTGGGACTTGCCGGAAAACTGGCCGGGATCACCAAATTCTGCATCCACCCGGAAGAGATGTTCAGGACCATCCCACGTGTTGGAGGCACCAAAACCCTTAAGTTGGACGCCATCCGCAGTCTCCGTCCGGACCTCGTTCTCGCCAACAAGGAGGAGAACGAACGTATGCAGATCGAAGAGCTGCGGGAGTCTTGTCCCGTATGGACCAGCGACATCTCAGACCTCGGAGATTCCCTTGAGATGATCCGTGAGGTGGGAATGATGACAAAGACCATGGATGCCGCTTATGACCTCATGGGTAAGATCGGCGATGCCTTCTCCGTTATCGGCCCCCTACCCCTTGGGAAAAAGAGAAGGGCTGCCTACGTCATCTGGAACGATCCCATCATGTTGGCTGCCCCCGGCAGTTTCATCGACGATATGATGACGCGATGTGGATTTATCAATGTCTGCCCCACCGGACAAGGGCGCTATCCTTCCGTGACCACCGAAGGACTTCGGGCACTCAGACCTGAACTGATCCTTCTCAGCTCAGAACCATTCCCCTTCAAAGAAAAACACCTGCCCGAATGGCAAGAGCGTTTTCCGGAGATCAAAAGTGTATTGGTAGATGGAGAACTCTTCTCCTGGTATGGTTCCAGACTCCTGCACAGTCCGGAATACTTCAAAGGATTAAGAGCGATGCTGCTTCAGGAATAAGCAGTGTTCAACACGGTAGCTTCAAGCTACAAAATAATCAGACGAAGGTAAAACCGTTCGCCTAACCCTCAGTGATCTCTGTGCATTCTCCTATAACTCTGTGTTAAAACATCAATTACTTTCAAATAGAAGAAAACCTCAGAGCCAACCGTCTTTTATGCTATTAGTGACGAAAAGGAAATACGCTACAATATAAAACACAATCAGGCGAAGGAAAACCCTTCGCCTGATCGCACATCTTCAATGAATAAATCAATCCTTCGTAACGATCACCTTTCGGGTGGTAACGGTGGTACCATTTGAGATCTTCACCAGGTATTGTCCACCGTAAAGTGTCTTGGTATCAAAATGGGCAATGGTGCTGCCTTGCAACAATGTGGTGGTCTGCACGAGTTTTCCATTCATATCATACAACTCCACCTTCAGGTTTTCCTTGTTGAGGTCTTTCAATTGAATGATCAGGAGTTCGCTGGACGGGTTGGGGAACACACTCACCTGGGCACCTTCCAGATTGGTACCTGCCACACCGGTGGTGGCGACGTAGGTTGTTGTGCCTGACGGAACGGAAGTCACCTTGGCCGCCACCATGCTTCCATAGAAGGTCGGACCAACAACGTAAGGATAGGCAGAATTCCAGTTCTCATCCACCGTAGCAAAATAACAATAGGTACCTGCGGGATATTCCGGAGTCACGCAAAACCGGCCGTTGTGCTCATCCAGAAAGTCCGGTGTAGCGGAGGATGTGGCGGTGTAATGGTAATCCTCTCTGAAAGTACCGAGGGGATACGTGCCGTTTACGGGCGGGCCATTGGTCCTCGTGGTACCAGAGTTCAATGAATAGCTCGACTTCATCCTGACGATCGGACCGGTTCCATTTACATTCTTGTAGGCATAGGCGCCATAAATCGGAAAACCATCATATGCAAAGCCTATCAACGGCGAATGTGCGGAACTGTCAATGGCGTACAACCCCTCTGCATCGTAGAGATTACAGATGGTGGATACCACCACCAGGTCCAGGTCAAATGCACTCGGGTTCTGATGATGGTGATAGTTACCCATGGCAGGATGTGCTTTGTTGCAATCGAATCCACCCATTTCCGCAACAACAGCATCCCGGTTCCATTGACCATCACCGGATCCTCCAAGCGGTCCGCCTGCCAATGAATTGGTAGAGTTATTCCAGCTGACACCATCACGGTAATCGAACAAAGCCACACCATTGATAAACACACCGATATTTCCCATGACCGTATTCACCGGCGTTCCGGAGTTCACTACCGGATTCAAAGGAAACTTGAACACCGCGCTTTGGTCGCTCGCAACCGAAGGATTTCCATCCAGGAAAGGCCCTGTTACATAACTCGGCAAACCGGTGGTGGTTACATAAACATGCGTTGCATTGTACTGCACCTTTTGAACATTTACCAGATCCGGATCATTGATAGGTGTTGAATTTCCGGAAACATAATGCCTGGCCGTGGTGGTGGTGTTCTGCAACCAGGATGTAATGGCCGGACTTAACTGTGCGTGAGCAAATGTCACAACACAAAATGATGCGATGGTGAGTAACGGTTTTTTCATTCGTTGCTTTTTTGATGGGTAACTATTGAGGTTGGATGACAATAACTTGAAATCGTTTACTGAGAGAACAAATCATCTCGGGTATCTGAAATTCGGGTTAAACACAAACGTTTTGTCGGAGAGTGTGAGTAGAAAGGTGATGAGGTCCACCTTTTCATTGGAGGTTAAAACAATGCCATTTTGCAATTGCAGGGCCAATGTCCGGGAATGGTGGATGCCACCGGTATAGTGGTTCAACACCTCTGATAATTTCTTAAAACGCCCGTCGTGCATGTATGGATAAGTATATTCTATGTTACGTAAAGTCGGAACTTTGAACTTTAACGAATCATTCCGATCTGAGGTTACCTCCATCCTACCAACGTCGTTCAACACAGAATCCATGGGCAATCCGTTGTTCTCGAAGCTTCCATTGGTAAACAAAGGCTCCGTGTGACAGGAGGCACAATGTGTTTTAAAAAGTCGATACCCATTGGCTTCCTGGTCTGTAAACGTTGCTTCCCTTCGCATCACCTGATCGTACCTGGAGTTTGCACTTACCAACGTGAGCATGAATTGTGATAAGGCTTTTAGAGTTCTTTCCCCCGTCGCCATGCTGTCGCCGAAGGCTTTGAAGAAAAGTTGGTGATACTTCCCGGAAGCATTCAGCTTGTGCACCACTTCATTGATGGAGCTTCTCATCTCCGCCGGATGCGCAATGGGCACCAGTGCCTGCATATCCAGGTTATTCACGGCACCATCCCACATAAAAGTCTTTTGCCAGGCCAGGTTCATCAAGGCCGGTGAGTTCCTTGTACCTACGCTGTCGTATATCCCATGGCTCAGGGCATGATCGATATGCGTGAACGCGGAAAATGGTGAATGGCAGTTCTCACAGGAAATGGTGTTGTTCCGGGAAAGGATAGGATCATAGAACAGTGTTCTACCCAGTAGTATTTTACTTTCCGTTAAAGGGTTCCGGGAAAAATCATAAACCGGTTCGGGGAAGTTTTCGGGGACGGTGAACAGGCTTTCCCGGGTGACA
>JAGQZQ010000139.1 GCA_020435415.1 Flavobacteriales bacterium | reverse complement strand
AACCGGCTTCCTGGTTACCGATACGAACGGAGAAGCCGCCACCATTGGGTGCTACGACGGGGATGTTTCCGTCGCTATTGGGATCAAGTCCGTTACCGGTTGTAACCGTATGACGAACATTCCCGGGGGTGGGCGCCAGCACACTGCAGTTTCCGAGGGTTCCGTTGACGGAATTCACCCCTGGTTTAAGACCGGTCTGATCGCATTTGATAGGACAGCAAGGGCTTTTGGTGGGGGATGCGCCAGCACTGCATGATGTACATGTATATGTTATTGTTCCACCGCTGGACTGTGGGCTACAGTTTCCACATTCGTTAAAACATGCATTGAAGTCTGTGTATGTTTTACCGATAGGACATCCTGAGAAATGACAACCATTCCAGCCGTTCAGGTCACCATCTTCAAAGCCGAGGTTATCTCCGCAATCCACTATATTACCGGTTTGGGCAAAGGAAGATGGAACGGATAAGGTTAAAAAACCTGACAGCAGGCACACAAATACAGCAAGGGTAGATCTACAGAAGCACATCAGTCAACAGGGGTCAGTTATCGTACAAAGTGAGCAAGGCCGGGAGACGCTTTCGGGAACACCGGAAAAAATTTGTGTCCGCCGCACGGAGGCATACCAACCTTTAGCGTGGTAAATTAGCTTGGTATAAGACTTTTAACAAAACAAATTTTCATTTTCCTTAGTATCCCAAATAGCTATTTTGATCAGACCTCAGAAAACAAGCATCCATAACTTCTTGTTAACCAAACCTATACAGCAGGAGGTGAAGGACGAGCCGAACTATCTGTATTTAGTTGGGGTTAAAGTGATCAACGCGTCCTGACTGATATTTACATATACGCTTCGATGATCCGGCCTGAGATGCGGTTTACGTTAACCTCTATGGTTTGGATAGCAAACTGTAATTGTGCCAATATGATCTGTGTATTCATCAGCGACAACTGGGTGAGCCGGAACTCATAACCACTGATCGCCCCTTCTCTGAATTGTTGCTGTGCTGTTGCGTACACCTCCATGACGGTAGAAACGTTTTCTTCTGCAATGGCAAGCTGGTTGCGTACCGCAAGCCAACGGCCATGCAGTTTCAATGCTTCGGCGTGAAGGTTTCGTGCCAACTCCTGTCTTGACAAGGTACTTTTCTCTTTATTGATGGCTGCGTTCCTGATCTCCCGCTTGGTATTGCCGCCATTAAAGAGATTGAAGTTCACCGTTAGTCCGGCCGTTGGCCCGAAGTTTTTATTGGACTGAATAAACCCGACCTCCGCAACCGATTCCGTATACTGATATCCCCCGTAGACATTCACTTTTGGGTAACGGTCCGCTTTCGCCAGGCGGAGTTCGGTTTCGGCAATCAACTCTTCCAGCTTCTGCATGGCCAGCTCGCTATTGTGACCTTCCACCTGTTTCAGCAATGAATCCTTTTCCGGTACATCTGTAGCCAGAAATAAAGTATCTGAGAACCGGCGTTCCGTTTCCAGGTCATTACCCAGTATCCGGTTGATCTCAACCTGCAACGATGCGATCGTATTCTGACGATCCAGGAGACGGATGCTGTCATTACGGTAATCAACCAGGGCCTGGCCATAGTCGGCGTTCTTTCCAGCTCCAACTTCTTTCCGTTTCCTTTCCATACTCAACCGGAACAAAGAAATCTCCAACGATTGCTTGTCATTCTCAAGCAGACGTTTTTCATACAATATCTGATAATACGCCATTGCAATATCCGATACTGTTTGCTCTATATAAAACCTGGTATTGGACTTTCCCAAAGACTGCAAATATTCCAGTTGATCCTTTCTGGCATAAACGCGGAAGCCGTCAAACGCCACCCAATTAGCTAACAAAGACACATTGGCATTGGTATTTTGCGCATTGCTTCCTTCTCTGACCGAGCCATCGGAAAACCGTTGGCGGGCATTGTTTAAAGAAGCGGAATAACCTCCATTCAAGTCGATGGCAGGCAGACTACCTGCATTCCCGGAGGTATTGTTATTCTCTGCGATCTTTTCGTCGTTCTTAACAATCCTGATACGGTAATTATTCTGCAATGCCTCATCCACCATGTCCCGTAATGACTGTGCACATGCAGGTGTAATTCCGGTCAGGGCAATCAGGATGATATCAACTAAAATCCGCTTCATTGATTTTATGGTTCTCTTTGGATGCAATGTATGAATACAAGGCCGGGATCACGAACAGGGTCAGGACGAGCGCCAGAATAAGTCCGCCTATGATCGTCAGTCCCATGGGGATGCGGCTGGAGCCGGCATCACCCAGTGCCAATGCGATAGGCAGCGCACCAAGTACGGTAGAAAGGCTGGTCATCAGAATAGGCCGGAATCTTTGTGAAGCTGCTTCGGAGGCGGCCTCTCTCAGTGACATACCGGCGTCTCTTTTCTGGTTGGCAAATTCAACGATCAGGATGCCGTTTTTGGTTACGATCCCGACCAATACGATCATCCCGATCTGGCTGAAAATGTTCAGGGTCTGATCAAACCACCAAAGGGTGATCACGGCGCCGGCCAGGGCCAGCGGAACGGTAAGCATGATGATGAGCGGATCCCGGAAGCTTTCGAACTGTGCAGCCAATGTGAGATAAACCAGCACCAGGGCAAACAGGAAGATCAAATTGGTGCTTTTGGCGCTTTCCTCAAAATCCGATGCCCCACCTGCCAATTCGGTACTAAAGGACTCATCCAGCAGATCAGCGGCGATCGAGCGCATCTCGTCAACACCATCTCCGATCGTGTAACCCGGAGCAGGATCGGCCTCGATGGTGGCTGAGGTATAGCGGTTGTAGCGAAGCAGGGACGGAGGGCGACTTCGATGGTCGATATCCACCAGGTTGTCGAGCGTGACCATTTGTCCGCTTGCGTTTCGTACGGAAATGCCTTTCACATCCAGGGGTTCGTCCTTGCGTTCCTTCACGGCTTCCACCAGAACCTGGTATTGTTTTCCATCAAGAATAAAATAACCCAGGCGTTGTTCGCTCAGAAAGGTCTGCAAAGTCCGGGCGATATCAGCGACACTCACCCCCATCAACATAGCCTTGCTGCGGTTGATCGTGACGGTTATCTCGGGTTTGTTGAATTTCAGGTCGACCTGCGACACTGCGAAAATTTCACTGTTCTGTACACGGTCCATGAAAGACGGCAGCACCTCCTTCAATCGTTCCAGGTCCGGCGCCTGTAACACAAACTGTATGGGAAGCCTGCCGCCTCCGGAACTCACTTTGATCGTAGGCTCCTGCACGACAAAGGATTTGGCGAAGGTCAGCGTTCCGAGTTTTGCATTGATCTCATTCGCCAGCTGGTCCTGGGATTTTTCCCTGTCCGACGGTTGCTTGAGCGGCATGTAGATGAATGCTGAATTGGCCGCGGTGGAAGCCCTGAACGTAGGGGATGTGACTCCCAGCAGGAAAGCTTTCTCGGGAAGGGTATCCAGGATACTCATCAACCGGAGTTGATAATGGTCCATTGCTTCATAGGAAGTACCTTCCGGTGCGGTGGAGATGATCCTTAACTGGCTCTTGTCTTCCATCGGAGCCAGTTCGGACTTCAGGCTGTTCCCGATCCAGAAAATGATGCCGACCATGAACAAAAGTACGGGAACTGCAAGCCACCGTTGGTTCATAAATGATAGCAAAGCTTTGTGATAACCTTTGGTAAGATTGTCCACCACCCTGCCGAAGGTGCGCATCAATGCATTCTCACGGCTGCTTTTCTTCAGCATGCGCGAGCACATCATAGGCGTGAGGGAGAGCGTAATAAAGGTGGAGATGACCATGGCGCCCACCACGACAATGGCGAACTCACGGAACAATTGTCCCGTAAGTCCGGACATAAAGAATATGGGCAGGAACACGCAAACCAGGGTCACCGATGTGGCGATCACGGCGAAATACACTTCCCTGGAACCTTCAAATGCAGCCTTTACCGGGTGCACACCTGCTTCCACTTTGGCATAAATATTTTCCATGACCACAATGGCATCGTCCACAACCAGTCCGGTGGCAAGCACTAGTCCGAGCAGCGACAGGATATTGATCGAGAAGCCGGCGGCATAAAGTACAGCAAGGCTGCCTATCAGCGCGATCGGAATGAGTACCACGGGGATCATGGTGGTGCGCCAGTTTCTCAGGAAGAAGAATATGACGCCCAGCACAAGAATGAATGCAAGCAGGATGGTGGATTTCACTTCCTCGATCGCCTTGCGGATAGTGATTGTTTTATCCATGGCCACATCCAGCTCGATGTCCGGCGGCAATTCTTTCTTCATGATCTCGATACGGCGGAATGCTTCGTCGACGATATCGATATAATTGGAACCCGGCTGTGGTTGCAGGGCAATACCCACCATGGGGATCATGCCATTACCACGCAGAATGGTCCTTTCCGACTCAGCGCCCAGGCGGGCGGTGCCGATGTCTTTCAGACGGACAAGCGTCTGTTGGTATCTGCCTATGATGAGGTTCTCAAATTCTTCCGGCGTATAGAGGCGGCCGATGGTGCGGACGGTCAATTCGGTTTCATGGCCTTCAATGCGACCTGAGGGCAGCTCTATGTTCTGGGCATCCAGTGCATCCTGGACATCCAGCGGGGTGATGTTCAATTCCCTCATGCGGGTAGGGTCCAGTTCCAGGCGCATCGCATACTTTTTCTCTCCCCAGATGCGGATGCTGCTCACGCCGGGGATGGTCTGCAGGCGTTCCTTGAAAATATTGGTACCGATCTGGGTCAGTTCCAGCAGGGCCCTTTTTTTACTTTGAACGGTGATGGACAGGATGGTCTCCGCATTGGCATCCGCCTTATTCACCGTAGGAGGTTCCGCATCCGGCGGAAGATTGCCGACAGCTTTGGCCACCTTGTCCCGAACATCATTGGCTGCATTATCCAGATCCATTTCCGCCATGAACTCCACCGTGATCGTACTCCGGCCATCGGTGCTGATGGAGCTGAGGATCTTCACCCCGTCTATGCTATTGATTTGTTCTTCGAGCGGTTCGGTGATCTGAGCCTCTATCACCTCTGCATTGGCGCCCGGGTAATTGGTTTGCACAGTCACCACCGGCGGGTCCACGCTGGGATATTCGCGAACGCCCAGGGAAAGGTAGCCCACCACACCCAGCAAAATGATGACGATGGCAAACACCGTGGCCAGCACAGGTCTTTTGATACTTATTTCCGAGAGTGTCATGCTTTGCTATCGGGTTGATTGCAATGTAATATCCATACCTTCTTTCACGCCAAGAAGACCGGTGGTGAGGACGGTATCTCCGGCAGACAGTCCATCCACCACATGTATCATGGCAGGTGTTCTGTGGCCTGTTTGAATCTTGCGGCGCACGGCCTTGCCATTTTTATAGAGGTAAACGGTTTGATCATTGATTTCGGGAACGACGGCCTGCGTAGGAATCAACAGGGCGCTATCGACGGCATTTGCAGTGATGCGTACTTCAGCATATGATCCGGGCATGATGATCCGGTCTTTCTTCTGCGGCAGCAATGCCCGGACATTGATGGTTCTGGATTGCGGATCAATCACAGGGCTCATGGCATAGACCGAAGCTTGTAAAGTATCCTTACCGATCATCACCTCAATGGAATCTCCGACCGACAGGCTATTGGCATAGGATTGTGCCAGGGTGGAGTCGACGTTCATATTTTCCAGCTCTGTCAGGGTAGTGACCGGGTCACCGGTATTGAGGAATGCGCCCACGCTAAAATTGCGCATACCAAGCTGACCGGAGAACGGTGCATTCACGTTGGCCAGATCAATGTTTAACAGA
>JAGQZQ010000138.1 GCA_020435415.1 Flavobacteriales bacterium | reverse complement strand
TATTCAGTTGTTTGCACGACTTTTTTTTGCCCGATTCTCAACATTCTTTTCAACATGCCTAAGTGGTCAACGCGTTATCTACTAACTACTAACTACTAACCTCTAACAATGCACCCCTACCTCACCCCACTCCGACAGTCTTTCGATGCCCACCGGAATAGCACCAATGCGGTCGCCATGAAAGCATACATGAAGGGGCGGTATGAATACTTCGGCATCAAGGCAACGGACAGAAGGCAGTTGATGCGTGATTTTCTGTCCCGGTATGGGCTGCCGGAAAGAACAGAAGCAAATGCCATCATCAGAGAACTATGGTCTATGCCGGAACGGGAACTGCATTATGTAGCTCAGGAAATAGCCGAGAAGGTGTATAAAAAATATGAGCCGGGAGATCTGGCCTTACTGAAGTATCTGGCCACCCACAACAGTTGGTGGGATACGGTGGACTTCATCGCCTCCCATCTGATGGGAAAATTCTTCAAACAACACCCTCACCTAACACACAAGACCTGTGAGCAATGGCTGGCATCGGATAACATGTGGCTACAAAGATGCGTGTTGCTCTTTCAATTGAAATACAAAAGGGATACCGATACGGCGCTGTTATTTGATGCCATCCGGCAATTGAAAGATCACCCTGATTTTTTCATCCGCAAAGCGATCGGCTGGGTGTTGCGTGAATATTCCAAAACCGATGCCGCAGCGGTTGAAGACTTTCTTACACAAATCAAACTTTCCAACCTCAGTGTTCGGGAAGCATCAAAGTATCTATAGTCAAATCATCCAATGACTGATTCCAATTGTCACCTGCCTACTGCCTACTATCTACTATCTACTATCCATTAACTTACAACCCACAAAAATCACCTCCGTAACAATCCTCCGGCATTTATCCTCTTCCATTTTTCTTTTCTTTGTAACTTGATCCTGGGGCGGGGATTCGCGTGCCCCGGGAATAACTCAAAGCCCTTGACACCTTATATTTCCATGCAATTTTATCCAATTTTCATCTATCCGTTTTTAGCCCATCACCCCACAGAGTATTTTCTGGCCATCAGCCTGACATCTCACATCAACACATCTAACATCTGACATGGACTGGTCATCATCCATCAAAGGGTTCAAAGCTTTTCTGAAACTGGAAAAAAGTCTGGCCGAACATTCTGTGAACGCCTATGTACGCGATGTGAAGAAATTACAGGTCTTTATTGAGGGGAGCAGCAAGGTCTCACCAAGCCGGATCAGCTCCGAAGAACTCAGACTTTTTCTGGAAGATCTTCACAAAAAGAAAACATCTCCCCGCAGCCAGGCCCGGATTATCTCCGGCATCAAAGCATTCTTCAAATTCCTCATACTTGAAGACGTCATTGTTGAAAATCCGGCGACAAAACTGGAAAGCCCCAAACTGGCCCGGAAGCTTCCCGATACACTCAGCATCCCCGAAATTGAGAAGCTTCTGGAAGCCATTGACATGAGCCGAAGCGATGGGCAGCGTAACCGGGCTATGCTCGAAACGCTCTATGGCTCAGGGTTGCGTGTATCCGAACTTGTCACACTGAAAGTTTCGGATATCCATGGCAAAGAAGGATTCCTTAGGATTGTGGGTAAGGGAAACAAAGAGAGGTTGGTTCCATTGGGAGGACAATCATACAAACATATTACCCTCTACACCGAAAGTGTGCGCAATCATATGGATATTGCCAGAGGACATGAGGACACCCTCTTTCTGAACCAGAGAGGTAAGGGCTTATCACGTGTTTACATCTTCACCCTCATCAAAGGTCTGGCTCAGATCGCCGGCATAAAAAAACGGATCAGTCCACACACGTTCCGTCATTCATTCGCCACCCACCTGATCGAAGGAGGCGCCGACCTCCGTGCTGTGCAGGAAATGCTGGGTCATGAATCCATCACCACCACTGAAATATACACACACCTGGATCGTGATTTTTTAAGAAATACAATTGTTCAATTCCATCCCAGGGGTGGCAGAAGGACGTAATCCATGTCTCAAAATTTCAGCCGGACACGAAAAAAAGAGTTGGGTCTCGCCGAACTCATTGCCATGGCACTTGGTGGTATGGTGGGCGGCGGTATCTTTGCCATTCTTGGCGTCTCTGTAGAACACATCGGAAACACCACACCTGTTGCCGTCCTTCTTGGCGGTATACTTGCACTCTTTGCAGCATACTCCTACGTAAAGCTTGCCTTATTATACAAGGACGAAGGAGCAACCTATTCCTTCTTCAGGAAAACATTCCCGGAATCCCCTTTTGCATCTGCCTCAATAGGCTGGCTTGTTGTATTCGGTTACATCAGCACATTGGCATTGTATGCCTTTACATTTTCCTCATACCTGTGCAGTATATTCCCATCCATCCACTCCATCTGGTTCAACCGGGCCGTGGCCGGAGGCATTATCGCGTTATTCGCAGTTGTTAACCTGACAAGTGTAAAAGGCATGGGAAAGATTGAGGATTGGCTGGTTTACACCAAGATCATCCTGCTTCTTTTTATATCCGGATTATTGGCAGGTAAGGGAGACATCAACCAATTCCTTCCTATTATAGAAGGTCACACCACGCTTTTGAATGTTGTGATCATCGCCTCCATCACGTTTGTGGCCTATGAAGGATTCCAACTGGTGATCCACGCCTATCACGAGATGGACAATCCAGCCCGCAACGTTCCCAGGGCCATTTACAGTTCAATAGGAATCGCAACCATCCTGTATATAGCGTTGGCCATAGGGGCGCTTGCGACCATCCCAAAGGAAATGCTGATCCGGGACAAAGAGTATGCCCTGGCGGCCGGAGCACAGCACATCCTTGGTACGTTGGGCAGAACCGCTATCATTTTTGGTGCGTTGCTCGCCACATCCAGCGCCATCAGCGGGACCTTATTCGGGGCATCCCGACTGATGGCTGTGATCGCATCGGATGGCTATTTGCCTTCGTTCTTTGCCCATCGCATCAAAGTACACATCCCCAACTTTGCCATAGGGGCCATGGCTTTGATGGCCTTTATTCTCATACTCACAGGCGGACTTCAGGATATCCTGGAATTCGGAAGTATTTCTTTTATCGTAGTATCCTTTCTGATGGCGCTGGCGAATTACAAAAAACGCAAAGAAACACGAACCCATATCTTCCCGGCATTGGTGGCCATGGTGGGCCTTTTTGCAGCCGGCCTCCTTATCCTATACTTTGAATGGACTGAAAATAAGCCACAATTAGGCGTTGTCCTGGGCGTTTTTTTTGTACTGATTTTGGGGGCAACGTTTTACGCCGCAAGAAATAAACGAAGGAGCAAAGTTACAAGCCAAGGCTGATCACAGAGAAACAGTCTGTTCCCGCTCCGGCCTTACAGGAATGGCATCCAGCTCCTTTTTCAATTGTGCTTTTACCTTTTCAAATGCATCCATGTTTTCCTTACGGACCGGCTCAGAAGGAGGCAATTTCTCTTTCAGGGGGTCTACCTGAACGCCGTTTTTCCAGAACCTGAAGCACACGTGTGGGCCAGTAGCCAAACCAGTGCTACCCACATAACCTATCACGTCTCCCTGCTTTACATACTTGCCCGGCTTGATTCCATCTCCTATCCGCGACATGTGCAGATACTGGGTTGTATAGGTACCGTTATGTCTGACCTTCACATAGCGTCCGTTCCCACTGGTATACGCTGCATGGGTGATCACGCCGTCACCGACAGAATGAATAGGCGTTCCCGTAGGCGCTGCATAATCCGTCCCCAGATGGGCCTTGTAACGCTTCTGTACCGGGTGAAAACGGCGAAGACTATAGTGTGAAGAAATACGCGAAAACTTCAAGGGTGCTTTCAGAAACGCTTTCCGCAACCCCTGGGCCTCCACATCAAAATAATCGCCATGTTCATCCTGTTCAAAATAGAAAGCATAGATATCCTCCCCAGAATGCTTGAACCACGTGCCATGTATTTGTCCGATCCCCACCGGTTTCTCATCTACATAGAGTTCATCAAATACAATTTTGTACTGATCTCCCTTTTGTATTCTGTAGAAGTCAATGGTCCAGGCATAAATCTCCGAAAGACTAATGGCCAGTCCGGGATCCACACCATTGCGTACCATATTCATATACAGCGATGAATTGATCTCACCGGATACGGTGCGGCGAACAGTATCGACCTGTTTGGCCCCCTGATAAATCTGTAACGAATCCCTCCAGTCAAAAACCACATAGTCAACCGGACTCTTCTCGTAAATAAAACATTTGGCATACCCGCTGGAATCCTTGTCACATAGCAAGGTATACTTTCTCCCCGCTGCCAGGCGCCTTACATCAAAGACATCACGGGATTCTTTTGCCAGCAGGTCAATGGTTCCGTAATCCACCCCATATTTTGCGAGAATCGTTGACAGATTCTCGTTGTTGCGGATATGACCTTCTTTGATATCGAAGGAATCAACAAGAAACCCGAATCTGGTTAAGGGTTCTTCCTGAGGCAATTCTTCAGGAGCAATGATTTCCACATGCTCTTCTGATGTATGATGTGAGCATGCCACCGCCATAAGGGCCAAGCATATCCATCCCAAGTATTTCATAACCATTCCCTTTTTCAACGCAGAGCTAAGTAAGTGAATATAAAGGAAGAATGGAAGTCTGCCCGTTGCAGTTTTCAACAGAGGCTTTTTAATTATGACACAGAGATCAGGTCAGCGAATTACTCTTTGATAAGAGCTACCGTTCCTGCTTTCATCATGCCATTCATCTCCACGATGTAGAGGTAGGTACCTTCAGGCACTTTCTCGCCTGCTGTGGTATGGCCGTCCCAGGCCAGCTGTCCACCCGGAGGACTGTAAATAAACACGCCCCAGCGGTTCAGGATGGTCAGTTGCGTGCAATCCTCCATTTCTCCATTAATGAAAACCTTGAACACATCGTTGTAGCCATCACCGTTCGGAGAAAACACGTTGGGCACCTGAGGGTCGTTATAGAAATCAAACGTTTTGATATCCGCATAAACCGTTGCTGTATCCGGACAGTTACCGCTGTATGCACTCAATACAACCTGTGAAATGGTACCATAAGTAAACTCATGGATAGGTTCCGGTTCGGACGATGTATGACCATCTCCAAAATCCCACACATAGTGGTCTGCCCCAATGCTTATGTTGGTGAACTTTCCAAGCACACCTTTACAACTGGGCACCCACTTCACATCAAAGTCTGCCGTGGGTGGCAGATCCGCGGTGATATTAACCACATCTACTGCAACACAGCCGTTGGCATCGGTCACCGTCACCTCATACTGCTCAGAGCCATTGGGTGTAACAAAGATGAGGGGAGCTGTACTGCTTTGGGCATTGTTCCACAGATACTGGTATGGCGTGGTGCCTCCGATCGCATTTGATCCGATCACAATGGTTTGCTGGGTACAAACACTGGTATCTGGTCCGGCCTGGGGCAACAACTCATTTGGTTCTGACACAGCAATGCTGTAAACACTATCACATCCTGCTACATCCGTGATCGTTACTTTATAGGAGCCGGCAGCAAACCCGGTGGCCGTCTGACCTGTCTGCCCGTCTTCCCAGAGAAACTGATAAGGCGCGATACCGCCGTTAGGGGTTACTGTTGCCGTTCCGTCGGCAGAACCATAACAAAGTGCATCCGTAGTAGCCGGGGTAATAACAAATGAAGGTTGTTGTTGGATGGTGGTTGATTGCACCACCGTACATCCGTTGGCGTCCGTAACGGTTACCGTGATTGAGCCGCTGTTCAGGTTGATCGCCTGCTTGGTGGTTTGACCATCACTCCATAAATAAGTATACCCGGGAGTTCCGCCTGACGGGCTGGCACCCGAGGACCCCTTGGCATATCCGCATGGAGATCCCGAACTATCCAGCGTCACCACTAACAAAGTGGGCTGTGTCATGTTATAGGTTGTATCTATCTGGCAGCCGTTGGCATCGGTA
>JAGQZQ010000137.1 GCA_020435415.1 Flavobacteriales bacterium | reverse complement strand
CCTGAACTTAAGGCAACCTCAAAGACTTCTGAAAGCTTTTAGTTGTTCGATGCACGGATTGCAAATCCGCGCCAGCACGGATAGTTTGCTCGATGTGACTTTACTAAGTCCTGAACTTAAGGCAACCTCAAAGACTTCTGAAAGCTTTTAGTTGTTCGATGCACGGATTGCAAATCCGCGCCAGCACGGATAGTTTGCTCGATGTGACTTTACTAAGTCCTGAACTTAAGGCAACCTCAAAGACTTCTGAAAGCTTTTAGCTGTTCGATGCACGGATTGCAAATCCGCGCCAGCATTGCTTCTAAAGGCCATGATTATTCAAGCCGGAAATTATCCTTTACCTTGTCCCATTCCATCAGTCGATCAGGGTTCTGGCAGGATTTTTTGATCCGTTCTCTCACAATGGCCTTGTGTTCTTCGGGGATGTCAATCTGATCGGTCTCTCCAGCTACTTCAAAGCCTAATTGCTTGATCAGTTCCATAAAAAAACCGAATCGTTTGTCTGGTATTTTCAGGGTAACTTCTTTCATAACACTTGCCTTTGAGTTGGTGATAATGATTGCAGATGTTTTACATCGCTACTGTAAATGTACGAAATCAATGCATGAAATGTTCTTGCCCAGCCAACAGCGATCTTCGTATTACGTTGATTCAATAACCGGTCGCACCGTTCGTATGGCTTTATCAATACAATCGAATTTCCCCATAATTACCCCATTTTCAAATCTTCAAATTGGCACACCATCACATCACCACATCACCACATCATCACATCACCACATCAACACATTACCGCATCAACACATTACCGCATTAACACATCAGCACATCATCCAAACCGCAGCGCTTTCACCGGCGTGATCTGTGCGATCAGGTAGGAGGGAAGCACCATCATCACCAGGCTCAGTGCAAAGGCTGAAACGTTCAGGATGATGAGGTGGGAAATCTCCAGGTTGATCGGGACCTGGGTCAGGTAGTACGATGCCTGGTCCAACGGGATGACGCCGAACTTCTGCTGGATCAGACAAAGGCCGATGCCAATGAGGTTGCCCCACAGCATACCGCGGCCGATGATGTACGCTGCATTGTACAGAAAGATCTTCCGGATGCGCCAGTCTGCCGCCCCAAGGGCCTTTAATATACCTATCATCTGCGTGCGTTCCAGGATCATGATGAGCAGGGCCGTGGACATGTTGATAATCACCACAATGGCCATCAATACCAGGATCACGATGACATTCACGTCCTGAAGGTTCAGCCAGTCGAACAGCTGCGGATGCAATTCACGTACGGTTTGTGCCAGGTACTTGTAACCGATGATTTCGTTGACTTCAACCCCCATCTCGTCCAGTTTGTCATAGTCGTCGATGCGCACTTCGAAGCCTGCCACGCGATCCTCGGCCCAGTCGTTCAGCTTACGGATGTGGGCAATGTCACCGAATACATACAGCTTGTCGAACTCCTCCATGCCCGTCTCATAAATCCCTGTTACCCGGAAGGAGCGTGACCGGGGCGGGTCCTGGATGAAGAACATGTTGAGCTTGGCCCCGGTATCAAGTTGTAGTGTCTGGGCAACGTACTTCGAAATCATGATGTCGTTGGACCGGACGGAGTCGCTAAGTTCCGGTGTGTGTCCCGACACAAGTTTGCTTTTGAAGAAGGTCCAGTCGAAATCCGTGCCCACACCTTTCAGTACTACCCCCATGATCTCATCACTGGTTTTGATGATACCTGCCTTGGTGGCATAGGACTGCACGTGATTGATGCCGTTTGTTTTCAGCAGTTCGGGAACAAAATCCAGATGAGCCGGGATGGGGGTCGGTTCGTAAGATGTATTGAAATCGTAGTTGTTAATTTGAATATGCGCCCCGAATCCAATAACTTTATCACGGATTTCCTGTTGGAATCCGGTGACTATGGCCACCGCCACAATCATGACCGTTAACCCGAGCACTACAGCCAACGTCGCTATCTTCACGATAGGTCCGGACAACCTTTCCAGGCCGGCCGACCGGCTGTTCAACATCCGCCGCGCAATAAAAACTTCCGTATTCATGTCCGCTCGAAATTCATGGCCTAAAGTAACAAAAATACTAGCCACGGCAGGTTTCCTGTATGTGGCGTCCGCGGCAATGGCCTGCCAGAACAGTGTTGAGCAACAGCAGGAGCATACAGGGAGGGGAGAGGAAACAGGAGTGCCGCAGGAAAAGCCGGGGCCGGATATACGGACGGCAGCGGAACAAACCGGGAGATGGCTCCCTTTGCTGCAAGGTAAGCGCGTGGGGGTGGTAGCCAATCAAACCTCTATGATTGGAATGACACACCTTGTTGATACGATGATCTCGCTGAAAATAAATGTGGTGAAAGTCTTCGCTCCCGAACACGGTTTTCGCGGTGATCATGGTGCAGGGGAGAAGGTGAAGGACGGAAAAGATCCCGTAACCGGATTGACCGTGACCTCATTATATGGTTCTCATAAGAAACCCACGAAGGAAGACCTTGCGGATGTTGATGTCGTGGTGTTTGACATCCAGGATGTGGGTGCCCGCTTCTATACCTACATCTCCACCATGACCTATGTGATGGAGGCTTGTGCGGAGAACAAGAAACCCTGTATCATTTTTGACCGCCCCAACCCCAATGGTTTTTATGTGGACGGGCCGGTGCTTCAGCCGGAGCTTTCATCATTCATTGGATTACACCCCGTGCCCATCGTGCATGGGATGACCGTGGGAGAGTACGCCGGGATGGTAAATGGTGAGGGGTGGTTGAAGGACAGCATCCAATGTGACATTACGGTCATTCCCTGTGCCAACTGGACGCACAGGATGAATTATGACCTGCCGGTCAAACCGTCGCCCAACCTGCCAAACATGGAGAGCGTTTACCTCTATCCTTCCCTTTGTCTTTTTGAAGGAACGGTCATGAGTGTGGGACGTGGTACCGACAAGCCTTTCCAACAGTTCGGACATCCCGACCTGAAAAGCGGCACCACGACTTTTACACCTGTAAGTATCCCCGGTGTCGCCGCCGACCCCAAATGGGAGGGTAAAGTGTGCAAAGGTTTTGATGTGTCGATGTTCAGCGACCTGTTTATCAAGAATGCCGGGCAGATATACCTCTTCTGGTTGCTGGAGAGCTACAAGGAAGTGGGAGGTTCAGATGCCTTCTTCCGGTCTTCATTCGATAAACTCGCAGGTACAACGGAGCTGAGAAAACAGGTGATGACGAATGTCACCGAAGAAGAAATCCGGAAAAGCTGGACCCCCGGCATTACAGCCTTTAAGAAGATCCGTAAAAAATATCTCCTGTATACGGATTTTGAACCTTAGGATTCTGGGGGCTGTAGCTGTCTTCCTGGTGTCGAGATTCCTCGCGATGCTCGGAATGACAATTCGGATAACATATGCAGGCAAGACAAAAGCGCTGGGGTTAAACAACAATATATTTTAATGACTAACCCCAGCGCTTTTGTCTTTTTTCATTCATCTTTCTGTCAGATGTCATTCCGAGCTTCGCGAGGAACCTCACAATGGCACCATTAAAAACCAGGAAATCCAACTGATTCCGGGTGGTTAGGCGAAGGTTCCCGGATCGCTTTGCTCCCGGGACAGGTGCAC
This sequence comes from Flavobacteriales bacterium, assembly GCA_020435415.1. Lineage (NCBI taxonomy): Bacteria > Pseudomonadati > Bacteroidota > Flavobacteriia > Flavobacteriales > Flavobacteriales bacterium. Next base: position 2,748 of record JAGQZQ010000137.1, on the reverse strand, counting down.
CTTCGTCTGTCTATTCTGTAGCATCTGCTACACATTGTCACGTAAGGCTGAAAGCATACAAACATATTCCGACGTAGGCACAGCCTACGCCTAACAGCGTCGTTTCTGACCGTAATTTATGTGGACAGCAAGTTGTCAAAGAGTCGTTAGGCGAAGGTTGCACCTTCGTCTGTCTATCCTGTAGCATTTGCTACCACCGTGTCACATAAAGCTGAAAGCATACAAACATATTCCGACGTAGGCGCAGCCTACGCCTAACATTGGAGCTATAAACACATACCAATGTTAGCACACGTCTCCCGGGAGCAAAGCGATCCGGGAGCCTTCGCCCGAGATAGATCAGATCAAATAAGTGTTCTTACAGTTTTGCTGCAGCGGCTTGCTTGACTTCAGTCCTGCCCGGGTATACCTTTAATGCCGCGTCCAAACATTTCATGGCATTGCTGAGGGCATCCAGGTTCAACACATAGGCGATGCGCACTTCGGTTTTTCCGAGACCCGGTGTGGAGTAAAACCCGGTGGCCGGCGCCAGCATCACGGTTTGGTTGTCAAACTCGAAAGATTCCAACAGCCATTGACAGAACTTATCGGAATCGTCGATGGGCAGACTGGCAATGACGTAGAATGCACCGCCCGGTGTAGGGCAGGTCACGCCATCCATGTTCTGTAGCGCTTTCACCACGAGGTCACGACGCTTTACATATTCATCCTTCACTTCCTGGAAGTAGCTGTCCGGGGTATCCACGGCAGCTTCGGCACCAACCTGTCCGAGGGTGGGCGGACTCAATCGGGCCTGGGCGAATTTCATGATGGCATCAAAAACTTCCTTGTTGCGTGTGACGATGGTACCTACCCGTGCGCCGCACATGCTGTAACGTTTTGAAACGGAATCCACCATGATGACATTCTGCTCAAGACCGGGGAGGTTGAGCGTGCTGTGGTGGGTCTTGCCGTCATAGCAGAACTCACGGTATACTTCATCCGCGAAGAGGAAGAGGTCATGCTTGAGTACGATCTCGCGCAATGCATCCAGCTCTTCTTTGGAATAAAGGTATCCGGTAGGGTTGCCGGGATTGCAGATCAGGATGGCTTTGGTCTTGTCAGTGATCAGCTTCTCGAAGTCTGAGATCGGAGGAAGGGCGAAACCTGTTTCGATGGTGGAGGTGATCGGTTTTACGACCACACCCGCTGCGATAGCAAAGCTATTGTAGTTGGCATAGAAAGGCTCAGGGATGATCACTTCATCACCTGCATCCAGACAGCAGATAAAGGATGCAAGCAGCGCTTCCGATCCACCGGCGGTTACGATCACCTGGTTCAGGTCCAGGTTGATGTTGACCTTTTTGTAGTACTGAAGAAGTTTTTTTCTGTATGATTCGATACCGGCTGAGTGACTATACTCGATCACCCTCAGGTCGAAGTTACGGATCGCGTCAAGCACCAGTTGGGGGGATTCAATGTCCGGCTGACCGATGTTCAGGTGATAGACGGTACGTCCTTTTTGTTTTGCACCTTCGGCAAACGGTACCAGTTTACGGATGGGAGAAGCGGGCAGTTGTAAGCCTTTTTTAGAAATAGTAGGCATGGTGATTCAGAATTCAGTGAAACAAAACACGATAATAATCTGATGAAGGGTGCAAAAGTAGGAAGAATTCCAGATTTACCCTTTCTTTTTGTTCAGAACCGTTCCCTTGAACTTTAGTTTGTATGGAGATTTTCGGGCGTTGGAATGGACTTCCAATGTCCGCTCCTGGTAGGCGATCTTGCCACTCGTGTCAAAGGTGACACGGATCGTGCCTTTCCCTCCGGGAGGAATGGGAGCTTTCGGCCAGGTGGGTACGGTACATCCGCAGGTCACCTTGATGTCCTGGATGATCAATGGTGCATCGCCGGAATTGATAAAGTGGTAGTCGAAGGAAAGAAGACTATCCTCCGACACTTTGCCGAATTTGTACACATCATCCTCAAACTTGAACTCAGCGGATTGGGCAAAAGAAAACCCTGCGAATAGCAGGGTCTTCAATATGATCAGTGCGATAATTCGCATAGGTTACTCATTGTCGGGGCTGGCCGTCGGAGTGAATGTGTTGCTGTTTTGCAACGGTGTTCCTGAAGGCTCTTCCGGTTTTTGCTTTACGGTTCCTTTGATCTTCAGAACTTTGGTAGCCGTTTTGGCATTCGAAGTGATGGTTACCGTTTTGCTGAAGGGACCCTGACGGTCTGTAGCGTACTTCACCTTGATCACGCCGGAAGCACCGGGTGCGATCGGTTCGGTAGGATGTGAAGGTACGGTGCAGCCACAAGAACCCTTTGCGCTGGTAATGATCAGAGGCTCTTTTCCGGTGTTCTTGAATTTGAACTCCCTCTCTCCGTTTGCCCTATACTCAATGGTACCGTAGTCGATTACCTCAGATTCGAATACGATCTCAGGAGCATTGGGATTCTCCGGTGCTGCAGGTGCATATGTGGAGGGCTCCTGGGCAAACGCAAACAAGGCGCTTCCCAGAAATAAACCGGTTGCAATTAAGGATTTTTTCATTGTATATAATTTAGGTTGATCTTTAAAAGCGATTGCCTGTATTTACAAAAGTAAGGATTTTTTGGGTGCAATCACAAGCGTTTACTTAATCATAACGATTACGAAAACCATGCCAGATTAACCCAACTTATGCAGTAGGAGATGAGGAACGAGCCGAACTATCTGTATTTAGTTGGGGGTATCCCTCCCGTACCTACGGGATAGAAAAT
>JAGQZQ010000136.1 GCA_020435415.1 Flavobacteriales bacterium | reverse complement strand
TGCATTCCCACGCTCAGGATACATTCCCGAATGAATGCTGCGGATTTATGTATGGCCACGAAAACGATGTTCGCACCGTTACCGAAGCCCGGCTGGTTGACAACAGCAAGGAAGGCGACCAGCGGCGTCGTTTCGAGATTTCCGGTAAGGATTATATGGATGCGGAAAAATATGCGCTTGAAAAAGGGATGACCCTGCTCGGCGTGTATCACTCACATCCGCAACATCCGGCCATCCCATCCGAACATGACAGGAAACAGGCACTGCCCTGGTTCTCATACACCATCGTTTCGGTGATGGATGGCAAAGTGGACCATACCCGTTCCTGGCAACTGGACGAAACAAAACAATTCACAGAAGAAGAACTGAAACCATAAAAATCATCGCTATGGCAAAACTGATCATCCCGACCCCGCTGAGAAAGTTCACTGAGAACCAGGCCACCTATGAGACCGAAGGACAGAATGTGAAGGAAGTGGTTACCAAACTCACCCAGGCATTTCCCGGTGTGGCACCACACATCCTGGATGAGCAAGGCCAGATCCGTGCCTTCATCAACATTTTTGTGGGCGATGAAAACATCAACGACCTGCAACAGGAAAACACAGCAGTCGCCGGTGATACCGTGGTTAGCATTGTGCCAGCCATCGCCGGCGGAAGTCCGAACTGATTCAGAAAGGATCACAAATTTTGAATGCAATGACACCTGAAGACATTACCTTTTCAAGAGAAGAACTGGCGCGTTACGACCGGCACATCATCATCCCCGAGTTTAACATCGAAGGTCAGAAAAAGCTGAAGGCCGCGAAGGTGCTGGTGATCGGTTCCGGCGGACTGGGAAGTCCGCTGCTGCAATACCTTGCCGCTGCAGGCGTGGGTACCATTGGCATTGTAGACTATGATGTGGTGGACGACAGCAATCTGCAACGCCAGGTGTTGTTTGATGTGAAAGATGTGGGCAGGCCTAAAGTGGAAGCAGCAAGGGATCGCATCCTGGGTATCAATCCACACATCACCGTGCATACCTACAACACCCAGTTCCATTCTTCCAATGCCCTGGACATCATCCGCGACAAAGACTACGACATCGTAGCAGACGGAACAGATAATTTCCCTACACGCTACCTGGTGAATGACGCCTGTGTCATTGCAGGTAAAGTCAATGTCTATGGCTCCATCTTCCGCTTTGATGGTCAGGTGGCCGTATTCAATTACACAGACAAAGACGGGGTGATCGGACCCAACTACCGCGACCTCTTCCCTACCCCACCACCGCCCGGACTCGTACCCAGCTGCGCAGAAGGTGGCGTTCTCGGTGTGCTGCCCGGCATCATCGGAAGTCTGCAGGCCAATGAAGTGATCAAGGTAATTACCGGATTGGGCGATGTTTTGTCAGGTAAATTGTATTTATTTGATGCCCTTTCCTTTGAGAGCAGAACCCTGAAGGTGCGTAAAAACGAGCAACTGAAGATCACGGAACTGATTGACTACGAACAGTTCTGCGGATTGAAACCGGATGCTGAAACAGAAAAGAAAATGAAAGAGATCTCCGTGCAGGAACTGAAAGCCTGGAAAGACAACAACGAAGAGTTTCAACTCATCGATGTGCGTGAAGCTCACGAATATGAGATCGTGAACCTCAACGGTGAACTCATGCCCCTGTCACAACTACCCAATATGGACCTGGGTGAGAAAGTATCCAGGGATAAAAAAGTGGTGGTACACTGTAAAATGGGTGGCAGAAGTGCCAAAGCCATTGAACTGATAGAAGCCAAATATGGCCACGACAACCTGTATAACCTCGTCGGCGGGATCACGGCCTACGCCAAGGAAATTGATCCGTCACTGCCGATCTATTAACGACTGTTTTGAACCTCGACGAACTAAATAAGAAGTACAAATCGCTGAACTACGAAGAGCGTATCCTGGCTCTTTTCGAGGACTTCCCACCCGAAAAGATCCTGCTGACCTCCTCGTTCGGTACGACATCGGCTTTCCTTCTGCACCTTTTCAGCAGGCTGAAGAAAGGCCACCCCGTACATTTCATCGATACGACCTACCTTTTCAAGGAAACCCTGGACTACAAAGACGAACTGATCCGGTTGTACGGACTCAATGTGGTAGAGGTAAAACCGGAAGACTGGAAAAACGAATTCACCAAAACCGATAAGACCTGGACGAAAGATCCCGACCTCTGCTGCTCCATCAACAAGGTAGAGCCCCTGGAGAAGATCAAGGATGAATACGATGTATGGATCTCCGGGCTGATGGGCTATCAAAGCAAGTACCGGAAACGCCTGCCCATCTTCGAGCAGAAACGGGGTATCATCAAATTCTATCCTCTGATTGATGTGACTGAAGCACAACGGGATGCCTACATTGAGGAACACCAGCTGCCCTTTCACCCGATGAAAGATCTGGGCTATTCTTCTGTGGGCTGCGCCCAGTGTACCGTCAAAGGGAAGAACCGGGAAGGCCGGTGGGAAGGAAAATCCAAATCGGAATGCGGACTCCACCTCTGAACCATTTCAAAGCATATAAATTTTCATATTGATATCAGTAAAAAAAGAAAACCATGGAAGGCAAGGAAATAAAGATCGGATTGTTTGGCTTCGGATGCGTGGGACAGGGACTGTATGATGTATTAAACATGTCTCAGGGACTGAAAGCACGCATTGACAAATTCTGTGTGAAAGACCCAAATAAGAAACGCTCCATTGATGCATCAAACTTTACCTATGACAAGGAAGATATCCTCGGACGCAAAGACCTTGATGTGGTGGTGGAACTTATCGATAACTCCGAAGATGCTTTTGAGATCGTCAGCCGTGCGATGAAGAACGGCGTGAATGTCGTCACCGCCAACAAGAAAATGCTCGCTGAACATTTTGCGGAACTGTACAAACTGCAGATGGATAACAACGTGTCTCTCATCTATGAAGGTTCGGCAGGCGGCAGCATTCCCATCATCCGGAACCTCGAAGAATATTACGACAATGAGTTGCTCACCAGCATCTGTGGCATTGTAAACGGATCCACCAACTACATCTTGTCCAAGATGTTGTTCGATAACATGCCCTATGCCGACGCATTGAAAGAAGCACAGGAAAACGGCTTTGCGGAAGCCAATCCCTGGCTGGATGTGGCGGGATACGATGCCCTGTACAAACTGGTGCTGCTTATCGTTCATTCATTCGGTGTGATCCTGAAGCCGGAAGACGTGCTGAATGTCGGCATCCAGAACATCCGCATACACGACATTCACTTTGCTCGTGAAAAACAACTCCGGATCAAATTGCTGGCCTATGCCACCAAGATCAATGACCAGGTAAGGGCTTATGTACTGCCGCATTTCGTGACGCGGGAAAGCGAATTGTTCAATGTGAATTACGAGTACAACGCCATCGAAGTGGAAGGCGCTTTCTCAGACAAACAGATGCTTGCCGGCAAGGGAGCAGGAAGTCACCCCACCGGAAGCGCCGTGCTTTCAGACATCTCCGCATTGACCTATAATTACAAATACGGCTACAAAAAGCTGAAGAAGAATGGTGCCAACGGAACGGCGGAGAATGTAACCGCTATGCTGGACAACGACTTCACGATCAAGTTGTACATACGTTTCTCAAACCCGGAGTCATTGAAAGAACTGGAGATCATTTCCATCGAAGAAGAATTCCGTTCCGCCAAAACAAACTACGTGATCGCGAATGTGGCGTTTAAGTCCCTGTTCAATCTGAAGGGAAACAAAGACACCGAACTTTTTGTTTGTGTGGTGGATGACAATGCATGAGTGCTCCTTCACATCAGGTCAGGGTGGTATCTGTCAGGCGTGAAGGTCACCTGGCCTATGTAACATTGGAAGTACCGGCCGACTTCACCTTTGAAGCAGGTCAGCATCTTATTTTACATACTGAAGAAGGACCGTTCTACTATTCCATCTCATCCGCGCCATCCGTACTGCCGAGGGTTGAATTGCTGATCGGTTGCAAGCCCGGTGATCAACGCACAGAACATCTCCTTGGGCAAATGGAATCCGGACAGGCCCTGGGTCTGACCGGGCCTTTCGGAAGTTTTCATCTTCCGGAGAATCTTTCCGATCATCTGCTATTCATCGGCATGGGAACGGGTATCAGTCCGCTTCGTGCCATGATCCTGCAATTAACCGAGCAGTCCTATCCGGGAAATATCCACCTGGTACAGGGTGCTGCGGAGACCTTGCAACTGCCCTATCACCACAACTTCGAACAACTCGAAAAGGGATTCTCCGCGTTTCATTATCACCCCGTATTATCCCGTGAAGACTGGCAAGGCCACAACGGCCGGGTACATGACATCTATCCGGACATCATCACCGAAAACACAAACGTGTTCCTATGCGGAAGCCAGGAAATGGTGGAGGAGTGTGAAGTGCGATTGGGAACACTCGGCGTGAAAAGGGAAAAGGTGTTTAGGGAGAAGTATTAGTTGGCGGTGGTGTTTTCAGGTTTCCACGTTACCTCTAACACAAAACCCGTCTTTAGTCAACCGTTATTCTAATTTAAAGTCGACCAGTTCGTAGTTCACATTTCGTCCTCCCTCATCTGTTTGCTGCAAGATGCCTTTTTCTACCAGATCCTTTATGTCCCGTAAGGCGGTGTCCGTAGAAGTTTTGGCCATTTTAGCCCATTTGGAAGTTTGCAATTTCCCTTCAAAACCGTCAAAGAGTTTGTTGAGCATTAATCGTTGGCGCTCGTTGATAGGTGTATGTTCGTGTAGTTTCCAGAATTCAGCTTTACGCAATATTTTTTGCGTGGTATTTTCTGTGGCGAGCATGGCATTTTTCAGGCAATGCAAAAACCATTCGAGCCACTCGGTTATGTCGCCGGAACTGTATTGCACTTTCTGCAATACTTGATGATAGCGTTTACGTTCCGTTAGTATTTGGCTCGACATACTGTAAAAACGTTCTCCACTACCCTCGGCACGGGCAAGCAACATATCGGTTATGGCTCTTCCAATTCTGCCGTTTCCATCATCAAATGGGTGAATGATTATAAACCAGAAGTGTGCTATGGCAGCTTTCAATACCGGGTCAAGTCGGTTGTCGTTGTTGAACCAATCCAAAAACTTGTCCATTTCTGCTTTTACCAATCCGGGCTTTACGGCTTCGTAATGCACTTTTTCTTTGCCCATTGCTCCGGAGACTATTTGCATTTCACTTGTGCGGTATCGTCCCACCTCAATTTTGTATGGCCCGCTATACCCCGTAGGAAATAGTGCAGCATGCCAACCAACCAAACGTTTTTCGGTTAAAGCTAACGCATGGTGTTGAGTGGCATCAAGCATCATTTCCACCACACCTTCTATGTGACGGCTGCTAGGTATAAGTCCTGCCGTATTGATACCCAAACGCCTTGCAATGGATGATCGCACCTGGTCATAGTTCAGCAATTCGCCTTCTATTTCCGATGATTTGACTACGTCTAAGGTTAAGGCCGTAAGCGTGGCCTCTGCTTTAGTAGAAAAGCCCAAAGCATTCATTTGCCCTACTATTTTACCCTGCATAAGCCGCACCTCACCGAATACGGCACTAATGGCTTTATCCTGCCAGGAAAAATCTATCCAGTTTTTATACTCGTAAATGTATTTTGCCATGGTCCAAAACGCCTAGGCGGTAAATATACGAATTATTCGCCGCAAAAATGCGGCGAATATCTCATCTTTTCACCGCAGGAACAAGGTTGGCAGAACGCGTTATATGTCTATGGGCAGACATTGGCTATCACCTCTATGATGCATTTACCTTGCTTTCCATCAAGCGAGTTTCACATAGTTATCTTCAAGCCTTACATTAAAATTAATCTCTGCCTTTAATGCTTTGAAGACTTTCAAAATGGTATCAATGGTTGCGCTGTTCGCACTGCTTTCAAGTTTGGAGATTTGAGCTTTCTGAACCCCTACAAGTTTACCAAGTTCTTCTTGTGTCAGATGCCTTTCCTGTCTTGCGGTTTTAATCATTTTACCCAACACATCCATTCGAAGTTCGTACTCATACGCGTCACGTTCAGCGGTTCCAACCTTACCGATGTACTTGTCTTTCATTTCTGAAAGCGAGTATGATTTTTTTTTCTTGGTTGCCATATGGATATTTTTTCTTGTCAATAGAACGTCATAAAGATATACATTGTTTCCATATTTAGAAACTATTGGTTTTCGGACTTTCCGCCATCAGACATGTATCAAACGTGGTTGAACTTATCAAACTGCAGGGAAAAGGTTTTGATGTATCTTTGTAAGCTCCCCTAAAATCAGGACAGTTTAGAAATGTAGTAAATTTAAACTGTCAAGTATGAAAAAGAGCAAGTTTACCGCCCATCAAATTGTCAAGATTCTTC
>JAGQZQ010000135.1 GCA_020435415.1 Flavobacteriales bacterium | reverse complement strand
TCAAAAGAGATCTGAAAGCAACCGGGCAGCAGTATGATAGTGAGTCATTGGACCCAAAAAAGAATAAGGAATTAGGATCAGTTATGTTCTTTGTTGGTATTGGTGTGTTCTTTTTTACGATTATGAATACAAATGTCTTTGGTGTGGTTGTGCTTCCAATTGGTGCAATAGTGTTGGGCATTAGACTGTATTTAAAAGGTGCTGAGCAGGAAAAGGTTCTAAGAAAGTATATGGATTTGGAAGAAAAGAAATCAAAGGATATTAGGTAATTCGCACGTAGTCAGGAAAACTGTTGAAACAATCCTTCATGTATTGCTGCAGATAGAAACTTTCAGAACTTATCCGAACAGTACCTGAAAATTTCTATCTTTATTAAGAATAAAATATCATAAACCGACCTCCAACCGTACATAATTTCTACCTCCGAGCCAGGCCATTGTGGATTTTATAAACCAAATCACCACAAATGAACTCCGACGCTCTGTTTAAGAATTTGTTCGAAACAGCTCCCGTTCCGCTTATAGTCACCGATCATAACGGCATTATCATATTTGCTAACCAAAGATCAAGTGCGCAGCTTGGGTATGATAAAGAACTCCTTCATGGTAAATACCTTTACGACCTCATTGAGGGCGGCGCTTCGGGAAATATACTTGACCATTCAACCACCTGGACATTTAAGAACTTTGTTGAGTTACAAAAGAGCAATCCCCTGTTCCTGATAAAAAAAATGATGGGGCACTGTGTCATATTGAACTGTCATATGCCACCAGTGAAACAGAGTCAGGTTTATATTATACGTGGTCGCTTCGTGATATTGCTGATGAGAAACGGTTGGCGCATGATCTTCAGGAAAGGGTAAAAGAGCAGATTGCTATTCTTCGTGTAACCGAAACGCTTTTCAAGTATCCGGATGTCCATGCGGTGTTCAAAGATTGCCTGCTGCACATCCGGGATGGCTGGCAGTTTCCGGAGGTGACAGCTGTGCGCATCAAACTTAATAACGGAGAGGTATATACCACTGATGATTTCCGGGAAACAGAATGGGGATTGTCCGCACAGATCGATGGCGTGCATCAGCAACATGGCACTTTGGAGGTGTATTACCTGGAGGAGGTGCCCACATATGCCGGCGGTATTTTCCTATACGAAGAAGAAAGACTGATAGGTATCCTGGCCAAACTTCTGAGTCTGTTTCTGGAACAATGGAATGCAATCAACAAGGCCAGGGCAAGTGAAGCACTGATGCGGAAAATAACCAGTCAGGTGCCGGCCAATACCTATCAATTCGAAATAGAGGAAGACGGCAGTTTCAAAATTCACTTTACCAGCAAAGGAGTCGAGCAGGTCAATCATCCTTTTGATACCGAGGATATCATTATAAACCCGCAAATGATTGTGGAGGTCATTCATGAGGAGGACCGGCCACGTTTCTATGAGGCACTGGCGGAGGGGCGGAGAACACAGGATTTTATCAGCGTTCATTATCGCATCGTTGTGGGAAACCAGGTCAGGTGGAGGTGGCTGAGAGCGACCCCGGAAAAAACCGAAAGCGGACGGGTCTTATGGTATGGATCTTCCCAGGACATCACGCCGCTGGTGGATTATATCGGTACGCAGGAGCAGATCCTGTTCGACATTTCTCACGTCATTCGCAGACCTCTGGCCAGTTTGCTGGGCTTATGCTCGCTGATGAAAAACAAGAATCTGACCGAAACAGAAGTCAGGGATCTCGCCGCAAAGGTACTGGATGTAGCAGGTGAGCTGGATGATTTTGTCAAGCACCTGAACAAGGTTTACGACGAGAAGAAACTCCTGGATGAAGTGAGCAAGTTTGAATTCACATTCATTGACAAGAGAGATGAATTGTTTAATCTGAACGAGTCATAAGCCGGCTAAACAATAAACTGTCAATCGGCAATCACGATCCTGCAAGTCTCCTGACTTTCTTCCGTATGTACTGTTATCAGGTAAACTCCGGCAGGCAGCGAGCCAGTGTTTAAGGTGAACTGATTCGTCCCTGCTTCTACGTCACCCTGTATCACAATCTTACCCAATACATTTGTTATGAAATACTGTGCACGGGATGATGCGTTCGAATTCATTTCAATCCGAATGTATTCCTTTGCCGGATTAGGGAATGCGCGTAGCTGTCCGTTCCGCTCGTCTGATAATTCCTCTGTTCCCACCACGGTGCCCAGCATGATCACGCTCTTGTTCTTCTGGATAAAGTAAATGTTACCCCATTGGTCTGTTTGAGGGCTGGTAGCCACAGGTAAAGGATAACTGTTGAAGTCAATGGTTGATGTGCAGGCTGGCGAAAGGTCTTTTTTTACGCTCAAAACTCCAAGATCGTAAGTGCTTGGATTTACATCCAGAAAAATTAGATGATTATTATACTTTTTAAATGCTGAAACAGGATTTGACGGGTTGTCACCCAAAAATGTATGAAGAGAATCAGTGCTTGTTTCTAAAGTTAACAAACAAGACTTTATTATGGAAGACGGATTGCTTATGCTGATATAATCGTACTGAGCGGTTAAGTAAATGAGGCTATCGTTCCAGGCAATTCTGGCATCTGACTTTAACGTTGTGGCCGGTATCGGCTTGTAATAATTCAACTTGTTGGAAAGGTTAAAACCGATTACAGCGCTATAGGGAGATGCTTCAAAAGGAATGATAGGCGAAAAGAAAGCATAAACGGTGTTGTTCGTTAATGGAGTGATGCAGTGAATGGAATGAGGTAATTCGGAGGGAGTTGGAGTTCCAAGGTTCAGGCTATCAACGGTCATCCAGCTAAAGTCATTGGTAGATTGTATATTGCCGGTCCTGTCGTATTGTACTAAATGATATAGTAACTCTTCCATGGCTGACGCGGAGGTGTCCGGATTGCTTTGAATGCCCAACATCCATACATTTCCACTTGCATTCGTATTGATGGCGTAGCGGTATTCATGTAGGTCATTGTTTGGGTTGTAGGTGTTGTTGTCTTCTTTATAATAATTACGGTTCCAGGTCAGATTGCCGGTTGCATCATATCCGTTCAAAAAGTAAAACGTACTGTCACCCTGGCTGATGCCTAGCAGGTAAAAACTACCGTCATCTGCCAACTTCATGCTTACCGGGAAGTTGAAGTCATATCCGGAAGAGTTATATGACTGTGTCCATTGTTTATTGCCGGCCGTATCTACCGCATACATAAAAATTTCAGAGGTGGAATCCGTCAATGCACGCTGACCTGTTATGTAAATCAGATCTCCCGCAACGTCGACTTGCGTAATGATTTCTTCCACATCATCGGTCACCTCGGTGTATGTCCAGTTGACTGCTCCGGATGTCGTAAGAGAAAGCAATCGCACGTCATTTTTGTTATCGGTTGTATTGGTAGTTGTTCCTGACATCAGGACGGAATGATCAAGTAACCGGATGTTTTTTGCCTTTAGGTTCTGATGATAGGTGGTCCACAGCGTACCTCCCCAGGGAGCCAGCTTGTATGCGGTTAATGAATCTCCCGGGCCATTCCAGTATACATAGGAGTTACCGGTGGAGTCGGTGTACATGGCATTTGCAGAACCCTGAAGTTTGTTCTCCCATGCAATCTTATCACATGGCGTTGTTTGGCAGAATACCTGAATGTTAAAGAAGATGGCGGTTAACAGCAGTGTGGCGTGCAGTTTTTTCATAGCGTCGGATATTGAAGTTCAAATGTTGAAGCATCCAAAATTTAAAAATTCCTTAGGAGATATCATGACTGAGTTTATTAAACGGTATGCTTTTTTGCGTATCCGGTTGCATTACTTTTTTTATTTTACTCACCGGTTTTTATTCCAACTGTATATTTATCTTTTCAATTGACTGGCAACAATGCCTCCCTATGAATTCTTATCGCATGAAGAAATTGATTTCCCTGCTCCTGATCTGTCTTGGTTCTCTATGGGCATTCGCGCAATCCGAAGTTGAACTAACCATCCAACTGTTCACCCCTGACCTGATCGGACAGGTTACCGTGGATCAGGAACCGTTTATAACCTGGATGGGCACGGTTACCAATACCATCGAAGCGAACCTGAAGGAGGAAGAAGGAGATAAGGAAGTGATCGTGGTGGTCAGTGTTCACAGAGATAAAGCCCCTTCCATTTCTGTGGGTGCCCGCCCGAAACTTTCAAAGGGCGGTATGAAAAAACTGACAGACGCATTGGCTAACCTGGCCGAACAGCACACCAAATTCACAGACTATTCCTTTGCCGTTATGGCCAAGGTAAACAAAGGCTGTGATCAGGAGCTGGAATTCGAACCAGCGATATCGTATCCCCAGAAAACAGAAATGGAGGCTTTCAAAAAGCTGGAACCTGCAGATAAGATCAAGGAGATCAGTATATGGATGAAAGAGGAGGTGATACCCATTGTGGCATATTATGAGAACCGGGCGGAAGATCAATTTGAAGGCGTGCGCAGCATGGGAGAAATACTGAAACAGCAAAAGTATCTGAAGGCCAGGGTGGAAGACCTCACGGAAAATAACCCTGACTACTGGAGGGCGACCATGGAAATGAGCCAAGGCAACCAAATCATCCCTTTTACAAAAGCGTGTATGTACCTGGCCGATGGGGCATTTGATAAAGCCAATCATCTTCTGTTTGTAATAAGGTTCTTTTCTGACAACGAATCCCTGCCTGCACTTTTTCTGGATGAGATATCAGCCAAAATGGAAGTGGTGAACGATGAAATAACCAGTGCCATCAATCAAGGGATTGCCCTTCATGATCAGGGAAAGTACAAGGAGGCGGTATCGCACTACAACAAGCTGCTCAAGGTATTTCCAAATTCCGCCTGGCTTAACTATGAACATTACTTCTCAGGTGCAGCACAGATGAAGGATGAGGACAAGCAGAATGACGCCTGGACGGCGTCAAAAAAAGTGATCTATACCTGTGATCCGCTATATCCTGTGAATGTGAGAGCTTCAACTGGAAAGGAAGGATACCTGCTTTTCAGGAGGCAGGAGATCAATTCCCTGTTCAAGAAGAAGGAAGACCTGAAGTCGGACTTTGTGAAGTATGCAGATATCGCATTGGAGCTGGAAGACTATGGCTTTGCCGCCCAGTTGTACTGGTTGATATTGAGCTATTTTGCAAAAGAAGATTATGACAACAGAAATATTCTGGCGCATTACCTGTATTGTCTGGATAAGCTCGGAGATACCGAAAGTGTCAAAAATTTCAAGGGGGATTTTCCCGAGGAATTTGCAAAGGTCGAGGCGGAAAGAAGAAGGGTCATGGAAGAAAGTCCGACGTATAAAGCTTTCGGTAAGCCGGAATAGCATAGCTTCCTATAATGCATAAAAAAAAAGGGCCTTCTGGCCCTTTTTCCGTTGATCCCCAACGTCACGCTCCGCATGAGGCAATGTATCTTTAATCTGCTTTTTTCTCCGCTTTGAACTCGGCGCTCTTTTCCAGGGTTACTTTAATCTGCATCATGTAAAACTGGAACTCTTCATCGACCTTGTCAAAATCATATTCCAGGTGATGTCCTGAGCGAAGGGCGATGTCTACCAAAGCCAGGTCTGAGTAGCCCTTTTCAAAAAATTCCTTGTTGGTAAGGGCATCCATATGAAGGGTGCGTAAACTTTGCTTGTCCAGCCGGTTCACCTGGTTGAATTTCTCCCTCAGCTTTTCCGCCCTGCCATTACTTACCAGATTGCCCGTGGTGATGAATAACATGTTGTCTTTAATGCCCATCATCACAATGGGAAAGTGAAGGTTCTTGGTTGCATGGATGCGTTTTGAGGATTGGCTTTGCTTATGTAGACTTTCCAACACCTCTACCATGATCGCATAAACTTTCTTTTGAACGCCGGCGGAAACGTCCAGGCTGTCCAGGTTGGTCCTGCACATGTGGAGCAGGCTGTTGATAATACTTCTGCTTAATCTCCCCTCATAAACCAGTGTGAGTTTCTTTTCAGACATCACCCGGTGTAAATCGGATATGTACCTTATCTGCGTGTTCATTTTTCGAATTATTTTCGAAATCTCCTGAAAAAAATGGCTAATCCCGTTTTTTATACGGAAGGAGGCAGTACAAGTTTCATCCTATACCTTGCCGTACCTATGATAACCAGATCAGATCGGCAATGACGGCAGCGGCGAAGGCCAGACTGGCAATGCCATTGGAAGTAAAGAAAGCCAGATTTACCCTGCTCAGATCCTTGGGTTTTACAAGGGTGTGCTGGTAGACAAGCATTGTACAGAAGAATCCTGCGCCTACCCAGTAGCCCCACGATACATTTCCGTATATCCCTGCCAGGATCACACATGCAGCGGAAGTAAGGTGAAGAATGCGCGAAACGGTCAATGCCCCTGTCGCCCCTAATGCAGCCGGGATCGAATGTAGCTTGTGCGCTTTGTCAAACTGTTCATCCTGCAGGGCATAGACGATGTCAAACCCACTGACCCAGGTAAGAACTGTAAAGGAAAATA